>NZ_JBYNRX010000096.1:0-45858 GCF_057785375.1 Roseiflexus sp. | reverse complement strand
TCGCGCAACCAATCGGGCAGATCGGCGGCGGGCGGTTCGGGCGCGGCAGGCGGCGGTAGGGGCGCCCCGGCGGGTCGCCCGGACGGGGCGGCGGGCGGTTCGGCGGCGATGTCGCGCAACCAATCGGGCAGATCGGCGGCGGGCGGTTCGGGCGCGGCAGGCGCGGCGGGCGGCAGGGGCGCCCCGGCGGGTCGCCCGGACGGGGGCGCAGCGGAAGCAGATGGAGGCATCTGCAACGTACTATCAGTAACCGGCAATTCCCGTAGCCACGCCGGGAGATCAACCGCTTCACTCGACTCATCGACGATACCGCCAGACCAGGACGGAAGATCACCGCTGGTATGCGCTTCAGCGCGACCAGCAGGCGACTCGTCGATGTGCTGTTCAAGACGTTCATCTGCCAGCCACGGAGGTGTGTCCATCTCACCGCTGCTGGCAGACAATCGAGACTCGAGTCCAACATCCGATACTCCGGTCAACGGCGCTGGTTCCGAAGCAGTCTCTTCGGATTCGGGCGTGTCCGGCATTGTGATGGATTCGCGCAGCGATTGGAGCCAGGAGGGTGGCGACTCCTCAGGCGACGCAGAAGCATCGAAAGGCGCTGTTGGAGTTTGATCGGAAATGGGCGTCCAGGGAGGCGCCGAAGCATTGTCTTCTGGCATGATGTCTGGCGCCGGACGTAACCACGAAGGTGTGGTCGCCTGTTCCGTCTCGTCTTCATCACGCAGCCACTCCGGCAAGCCGGAGAATAACGGCGTATCGCCTGTGTCCTGTCCCGGCTCCAGCGGCTTTGGCGGCAGCGGTACATCCTGGAGCCATGGCGGCAAATGTGGATTACGACTTGACCGGCTCAACACCTGCTCCCTGGACGCCAGCATGTCTTGCGATGATGAACCGCCACGATCGAGATCATCACTGATGAGAGTGCGTCCATCCCCTCATCGATCCAGATATGGTTGGTCGAACCCGAGCAATACCCGTACTCCTGCGACCAGCGCGCCAATGGCCGCCCCGATCAGCAAACCGCGCGCACCGGCAAGCACGACATAATCTGAAAACCAGCGCACCCCGTCGGCAACCGCCGGCGCGCGTTCCAGTTGCGGCAACGAGGCGGCAAGCAACGCCACTAGCGCCACGGCAACAATGACCAGCGCATCCGCTGTGCGGCGGCGAACGGCGCGCAGTGCTGCGCTCAGGCTGAAGAATGTCAGCAACGCGAGCAACGAACTGGCGAGCGGCGTATAGACCGCGCTGAACACCAGTCGCACCGGTTGCTCAATCAGGCTCGACGGAACGGTCAGACTGCCATCCGGGTTTTGCAATGGAAAGAGCGTTCCCGCAAAAATGACAGTCGCCATTGCCGCAAGCAATACCAGGCTATACCTCCAGTCGGCGCTGCGTCGTACGACGCGCCCAATGTGGTTGCCGGTCACATTCACCAACCCGATCACCAACGCCAGTGCAGCAATCAACGCAGCCCAATCGAGCGTTATCTGCGCGAGAGAACTGACGACCGGCAGAGGTCCGGCGAAGTCGATCAACACCAGCAACCCGGCCACTCCGGCGATCAGGGTGGCGATCAGACGTTTTGGATCGCGTAGAAAGGTCATCGATCCTTCCCGCTTCACAAGCCAATCAGCGATTGCCAGAGCGCCAGCACGATGATAGCGACGATTGCGACCGTGCGCAGCGCATCGTGGGTTAGCAGACGTCCCTGCGCTTCGGGTGCGCGTGAGAGATAGGCTTCGGCAGCGTAGATCTCCTCGCCGATCAGCGTTCCGTCAGCAGACAGGTAGATAAGCGGCAGCGCAGTCGATGTGGTAGCGCCGGCAACTTGCGGGATGCCGGATTGCGCTCCCGTCTCAGTCGCCAGCAGCGCTTCATACCCGAAACTGCCGATCAGCTGGCTGGCTTCGAAGCGTTGTCTCCCGTACAGCGTGACGACCCCCGAAGCATATGCCATCGGGTCTTGCTGCGCCAGCAATTGCACGTTCCCGGCGTCGTAATCCTGACCGAGGCCGGCGCGCTGATATGCTTGGCGCAACGTGCCGCGCAGCGCGAGATGAGCCACGGCGTCGCCAGAACTGGCGATGATCGGGATGCCGCTAAGAGCAGCCTCAGTAGCAGTGCGCTCTGCAGCAAGCAACCCCGCGATCGTTTCCGCTGTTGTCGCGCGCGAGCCAATGGCGCCACTCCCTGGCGAGAGATGAAGCGCGCGACCGGTTTCGGCGCCACTCCCCAACCCGCGCCGCAACGCCTCGAACGCGGGCAGCGGACGACGACCGAAGGTGCGCCGCCGGTCGAGCGCGCGTGCGTGGTAGAGGAGTGTCAGAATAATGACAATAAAAACGATGAGCAACAGGGCAAGCGTCTGAAGGGGGAGATCCACGAACCGCCTCCGCACAATTCTTTACACAGTCGTGCGCTGTGCTGGCTTTGAGTGTAATTCAAATCAAATCGTTTGTCAACAGTCACGGTTCAGAATATCGCGCAACTGCTCCCATCCGCGTGTGTCGGATAAGGCGTCAACATAGCGCGTCCAGCGGTCTCCTGGAACGAATGGACGGACGAAGAGCGTCATCTGGCTGGCGAGGAATCCAAGCGGTGCAAGAACATCGAGGAGGATACGGGCTGGCGCTGCCAGTCCGCGTTGCACCAGGGCATTGGCGAGTTGCTCGAGCGGTTCGTCGTCAGGGGATGGATTCATCATTCGTGCCGGTTGCGCGGTTTACGGAAAATGGCGCTGTCGAGCAGAATAGTCACCGGGCCGTCGTTCACCAGTGCGACCTGCATCATTGCGCCGAACTGTCCGGTGCTGACAGCAATTCCCAGGCGCCGAAGTTCGCTGGTAAAGGCTTCGACGAGTGGTACGGCGATCTCCGGCGGCGCAGCGTCGGAAAAACCAGGGCGGCGTCCGCGCCGGGTGTCGGCGTAGAGTGTAAATTGCGAGACGACCAGCGCCTCGCCGCCAATGTCGAGCAATGAACGATTGAAACGCCCTTCGTCATCGGCGAAAATGCGCAGATTGGCGCTCTTCTCTGCCAGCAGTTTCGCTTCCGCCTCGCTGTCACCGATGCCGACGCCGAGCAGGATTAGCAGCCCGCGTCCGATTGCGCCGACGACCCTGCCCTCAACGGTGACGGAGGCTTCACTGACACGTTGGATAACTGCCCTCATAACCTGTGGATCACCGTTCCATGGCTTGCGTCAGGTCAACCACCGCAATCGTGCAGCGGGAAATGCAGATCAGGCGTTCCTGCTCATCGACGATGCGGACCTCCCACACCTGCGTCGATTTGCCGATGTGCAGCGGTGCACCGATCGCCGTCACGACGCCGTCGCGCTTCGGGCGAATGTGATTGGCGTTGATCTCAAGTCCGAACGTCGCCTTTCCCGGCGGGCAATTGAAAAATGCGCCGATGCTGGCAACGGTTTCGGCGAGCGCAACCGACGCGCCGCCGTGGAGATACCCGAGCGGTTGATGATGGTCGGGCGTCACCGGCATGGTGGCGATGACTCGCTGTGGCGTCAATTCCGCTATCTGAATGCCGAGCCGGTCTGCCAGACCGCCGTGTGTGAGTTGAGATAAATCTGGTGTTGTCATAGAACCGAGAACTGAGAACCAAGAACTGATACTCATGTGCGATCATTCGTGCCATACTGCCGGGGCGCTGCGGGCGAAAGCCCTCGCTGAGGCAAGTGAAAGCCCCACTGGGGCTGCTGATGCCATTACGTGGTTATGCGTCCATGACCGCCAACGCGCGTTGTGGATCGGTACGTCTTGCGAACCGGGCGCTCGAATATCCTGTCTGACTGACCGCAAGGTAGTATGAGAACCGAGAACTGAGAACCAGGAACCGGATCGGGTTCGCCTTACCGCCTGCACCCTCTCCACTCGTTGCCGTTTCACGTCCCACGTTCAACATTCAACGTGCAACGCACAACCTTCCGCCTATCACTCTCTTGCTTATCGCCGTGCGTCTCCCTTCCAAACAATTGTATCATAATTGCCATCCTGCCACTTTTGCTATACTGTATATGAACGATCCGCTCTCCGAGTTCCAGAACTGAGGGTCTTATGGCTTACGCATCACTGATCGGCGCGGAGGTGCGTCGCAGGGAGGATCCGCGCCTGATTTCCGGCGCGGGACGCTACGTTGGCGATATGTCGCTGCCTGGTATGCAGCATGTCGCATTTGTCCGCAGTCCGTACCCGCATGCCCGGATTGGCGCTATCGACCCGTCGGCGGCGCTGCGTCTCCCGGGCGTCACGACGGTTGTGACCGGCGAGGACCTGCGAGGTGCATACACCGAGATGCTGTTCGAAGGCGGCGAAGGAGCAGATGTGGCGGGAGAGGCGCCGCCGAAATACTCACACTATCCCATCTCGGTCGGCAAGGTGCGACATGTGGGTGAAATTGTCGCAGCGGTCATCGCCGTCAGCCCGGCGGCGGCAGAGGATGGCGCGGCGGCGGTTGTGGTCGACTGGCAGCCGCTTCCGGCGGTTGCCAGCATGGAACAGGCGCTCCGTCCTGATGCGCCGCTGCTGTTTGAGGGATCGCAGAGCAATATCGACCATGTGTGGCGTCGTAAGCGTGGCGATGTCGAAACGGCATTCGCCTGCGCGCATCGAGTTGTGATGTTGCGCATGGTCAGCCAGCGTCTGTCGGGTGTGCCGATGGAAGGGCGCGCCGTACTGACGGCGCTCGATCCGATGACGGAGGGGTTGACCGTCTGGACCAGCACACAGGCGGCGCACTGGATCCGGCGCGACCTGGCAAAGATGTTGGGCATGGCGGAAAATCAGATCCGTGTGATCGCTCCCGATGTTGGCGGCGGGTTTGGCGTCAAGATCGGCGTCTATCCCGAAGAGGCGGCGCTGGCGGCGCTCACCCGGCGCCTGGGCATGCCGCTGCGCTGGGTCGAAACGCGCCTGGAGCACATGCAGGCGACGACTCACGGGCGGGCGCAGGTTGCGGAGTATGAAGCGGCGGTGACTGCTGATGGCGTCATTACGGCGCTGCGTGCTCGCGTTGTTGCCGACCTCGGCGCGTACCCGGTGTCGGCAGGCATCCCGAATCTGACAGGACAGATGGCTGTGGGGGTGTACCGCATTCCTGCTGTCGATTACGAAATTACCTGCGTTTACACCAACACCACGCCGGTTGCCGCCTACCGTGGCGCGGGTCGCCCAGAAGCCGCGTACTATATCGAGCGTTTGATGGACGCGATTGCGCTCGAATTGGGTCTTGATCCCGTCGAGGTGCGCCGGCGCAATTTCATTCCACCCGATGCGTTCCCCTACAAAACGCCCGTCGGTCCGACCTACGACAGCGGCGACTACGACAAGGCGTTGAGCAAGGCGCTGGAAGTGGGCCGCTATGCCGACCTGCGCGCCGAACAGCAGCGACGCCTTGCCGCGCGCGCTGCTGGTGAGCGTGTGCCGTTGCTGGGCATCGGCATCGCCTGTTACGTCGAGATGTGCGGCTTCGGTCCGTATGAAAGCGCGCATGTGCGTGTCGAACCTTCGGGGACGGTCACCGTCATGACCGGCATTTCGCCACATGGTCAGGGGACTGCAACGACCTTTGCACAGATCGTTGCGGACCAACTCGGCGCTGATTTCGAGAAGGTCATTGTGCGCAGCGGCGATACAGCGACAACGCCGATGGGCAATGGGACGATGGGCAGCCGCAGCCTGGCGGTTGGCGGCGGTTCGCTTGTGCGCGCGATTGCGCAGGTCCGCGAGAAGGCGCGCCGGATCGCTGCGCATATGCTCGAAGCGGCGCTCGATGATGTGGTGTTCGACGAGGGGCGCTATCACGTCAAAGGCGCGCCCGACAGCAGTCTGACACTGGCGCAGATCGCCGAACGCGCCTATTCCGATGATCTGCCTGATGATATTGATCCGGGACTGGAAGCGACCGATTTCTTCAAGCCGCCAGCATTGATCTATCCCTTCGGCGCACATCTGGCGGTTGTGGAAGTCGATCCCGACACCGGCATTGTGACCGTCCGCGACTACGTAAGCGTCGATGATTGCGGTCCGCGCATCAGCCCGCTGATTGTCGCCGGTCAGGTGCATGGCGGTCTGGCGCAGGGCATCGCACAGGCGCTGTTCGAGGAAGTCGTGTACGACGAAAATGGACAGTTGCTCAGTGGGTCACTTATGGACTATACTCTTCCCCGCGCCGATGATCTGCCTGCGTTTGTCGTCGAGCAGACGGTCACGCCAACGCCGCACAACCCGCTGGGTGCGAAGGGGATCGGTGAAGCCGCGACGATCGGCTCGACGCCGGCCATTGTCAATGCAGTCGTTGATGCGCTCAAACATCTCGGGGTACGGCACATCGACATGCCGCTGCGCCCTGAAAAAGTTTGGCGCGCCTGCAATCAGGCTCGAGGCGGAGCGTAAGCGCGACTCGCACATCTGCTAGCTGGCGCCTTGTGACGCCAGCGCCAATGAAAGGAGCGCCCTCATGGGTCTCGGTCAATTGTTCGGCAAGGACAAGAAGGACGAGGAGAAGTCAGAGCAGCACAAACTCGGCGAGACGATCAAGAACCTCAGCGATCGCATATACGAGCTTCAGAAGCAACTGAACCAGCGCACTTCCGAAATCGATCAGTTGACGATGCAACTGGCTGAGGCTCAGAAGCAGGCGGATGCTGCGAAAGGCGCTGCAAGCGCAGAACAACTTGCGCTTTCTGCCACTCAGGATGCACTGAAAGATGCAAATGCGCGTGTCCGTGAACTTGAAGCGCAGATCGGGCAACTGGCGAAGGAAAAGGCTGCGATGGAAGAGCAGGCGAAGAGCGCAGGCGCTGCCATTGCAGAACTGGCGGGCGGCAAGCCGGGTCTGGCTGTCGGCGCCACTGCCTGGGTGCAGAAGGCGGGCGGCAAGAATCTGCGGCGCCGCAGCGCCCCCGGTCTCAACTCACAGGTGCACGATGGTCTGGCGCCGGGCACGCAACTGACCCTGCTCGAAGGACCGGTCGCCGCCGACGGCTATCACTGGTGGCGCATCCGCGCCGCCGATGGTCGTGAGGGATGGGTGGCTGGTGAAGAACTGGTGACCGCTCCTGAATGACATGTTGTGAAAGAGACGGTACAGCCAGTCACAGCGCCGCAGGGATCGATCATCGAGGTGCTGGCAGCGTTCACGCGCCTGGGATTGACATCGTTCGGTGGACCGATCGCGCATCTGGGATATTTTCGCGAAGAGTTCGTCGTTCGGCGGCGCTGGCTCGATGATCGCACCTACGCCGATCTGGTGGCGCTTTGCCAGTTTCTCCCCGGTCCGGCGAGCAGCCAGACGGGCATCGCGCTCGGCGTGATGCGCGCCGGTCTGCCAGGGTCCCTGGCGGCCTGGCTTGGGTTTACCCTCCCGTCGGCGCTGCTGATGATTGTGGCGGCATACGGCGTTGCATCACTCGGCGCAGACACAGCGGCGCTACACGGTCTGAAGGTCGTTGCTGTGGCGGTCGTGGCGCAGGCGGTGTGGGGCATGGCGCGCGCGCTCTGCCCCGACCGCGAACGTGCAACGATCGCGATTCTTGCGGCGGTGGCGTTGCTGGTCTGGAGCAATGCGCTGGCGCAGATCGTGATTATTGTCGCTGGCGGAATGATCGGCTGGCGGGTGTTGCGCAGCGGCGCGCCAGCGGCAGCGCCAGCTCCGTTGGCGTCATTTGATCGCCGCCTGGCTGTCGGGTGCTGGATCGCGTTCTTTGGACTGCTCATTGCGCTGCCGCTGGCGCGCACGGCATTCCCGTTCCATGCGCTCGAACTCTTCGACAGTTTCTACCGTGCTGGCGCGCTGGTCTTCGGCGGCGGGCATGTCGTTCTGCCGCTGCTTCACGCCGAGGTCACGCCGCCCGGATGGGTCAGCGATGCGCAGTTCGTTGCTGGCTATGGCATGGCGCAGGCTGTCCCTGGTCCACTATTCACATTTGCGGCATATCTGGGGGCTGTTCAAACGCCAACGCCCAACGGATGGGTTGGAGGAATGCTGGGGCTGCTGGCGATCTTTCTGCCGGCCTGGTTGCTGGTGATCGGCGCGCTCCCGTTCTGGAACTGGTTGCGGAGCCGGGAAGAAGCGCAGGCGGCGCTGCGCGGCATCAATGCTGCGGTGGTTGGCATCCTTCTTGCCACCCTCTACACGCCGGTCATGACCAGTGCTATCATGACGCCGCTCGACGTTGCCCTCGCGCTGGGATGCTTTGGCATGCTCGTCGTGTGGAAATGGCCGCCCTGGCTGGTCGTCGTTGTTGCTGCGGGGGTTGGTTGGGGGGTAGAGGGTAGAGGGTAGAGGGTAGAGGGTAGAGGTTACGAGAACTGAGAACCGGGAACCAATGCAGACGCAGACACGCGATCACATCTTCACTGTTCACGGCATTGATTGCGCTCATTGTGCGCAGACTATCGAAGTGAGCGTCGCCCGGCTCGATGGCGTCGAGGCGTGTGAACTGAACGCCACGACCGGTCGGCTCCGCGTGCGCGGCGCTATTGAACCCGACGTGATCATCGCGTATGTGCGCTCGATGGGGTATGAGACGATGCTGCTGGAGGACGCCGGCGCAAAACCGACGACTCCCGGCGCGTCGGTGTCGTTCGTCCGGTTCCTGTGGCAACGCCTCGATACACGTCTGGCATTGATCGGCGCTGTCCTGATTGCTCCAGTCGTCGTGCTGCATGAACTCCTTGGCTGGCGCGCGATCTGGATTGATGCACTTGCGTTTGCCGCACTGATCGCCGCCGGTTTGCCAATCGCACGCAGCGCCTGGCGCTCGCTTACGGTCAGCCGAACGATCTCGATCAATGCCCTGATGACCATCGCTGCGGCCGGCGCCGTCATCATCGGCGCGCATGTCGAGGCGGCGCTGGTCATGGTCCTGTTTGCGATTGGCGAAGCAATCGAAGGGTTCACCGCATCGCGCGCACGGGATGCTATTCACTCGCTCATGACCCTGGTTCCCGAAACGGCGCTGCGCCTGCGTGATGGGTATGAGACGCGTGTACCGGTTGCTGAACTGGCGGTCGGAGATGTGATCGTTGTGCGTCCAGGTGAGCGCATGCCGATGGATGGCGTGGTGCGCAGCGGCGCCACCCACGTCAACCAGGCGCCGATCACCGGCGAGAGCGTCCCGGTCGCCAAAACGCCGGGCGCGGAGGTGTATGCCGGCAGCATCAATGGCGAAGGCGCGATCGAGGTGGTTGTGACGCATCTGGCAAGTGAAAATACTATCAGCCGCATGATTCGTCTGGTGCAGCAAGCGCAGGATCGTCGTGCGCCTGTTCAGCGCCTGATCGACCGCTTTGCGGGCTGGTATACGCCTGCGGTTGTTGGTATTGCGGCGCTGACTGCCGCTGTTCCGCCGCTTCTGTTTGGTCAACCATTCTGGAACCCGTCGCCGGACGAGACCGGCTGGTTCTACCGCAGTCTGGCGCTCCTGGTGGTCGCCTGCCCCTGTGCGCTGGTCATCAGCACGCCGGTCAGCGTGGTCAGTGCGTTGAGCGCCGCTGCGCGCGCCGGTGTGCTGATCAAAGGCGGCGCGGCGCTTGAAGCGCTTGGCGCGATACGTGCCGTTGCATTCGATAAAACCGGCACCCTGACCACCGGCAAACCAACCCTCGTGAGAGTGCGCTCGGTCGATTGCCGTGAAGCGGAACAGAGCGACTCCGTCAGGTGTGATGCATGCGACACGCTGCTCGAACTCGCCTGCGCCGTCGAGCGGCGTTCCGAGCACCCTCTGGCGCATGCCATCGTTGACGCAGCGCGCGCGTGGGGTCTCGCTCAGACTGCGCCGGCTGCGGCGGCAGTCACCGCTCTGCCAGGGCATGGCATTGCCGGCAAGGTCGAAGGACGCACGGTTGTGATCGGCAGCCACCGCTACTTCGATGAAATAGCACCCCATCCCCCTGCCTTCTGTCGCCGCGCAGAACAGGACGCAAACGCCGGACGAACGCCGTTGATGGTCAGTGTCGATGGAGTGTTTGCCGGTATGCTGAGCGTCGCTGACGCCGTGCGTCCTGAGAGCCGCGAGGCGGTCGCGCAACTCCGTAAGGCGGGCATCAGACATGTCATTATGCTGACCGGCGACCGCCGGGAGGCGGCGTATGCCATCGCTGCCGACGTTGGCATCGACGATGTACGCGCGGAAGTGCTGCCTGAACAAAAGGCGCAGGCGGTCGAAGGTCTTCGCAACACCTATGGCGCAGTGGCAATGGTCGGTGATGGCATCAATGATACGCCGGCTCTCGCATCGGCGACCGTCGGCATTGCCGTGGGGGCGGCGCATGGCGGCGCAAATCAGGCAATGGAAACCGCCGATGTGACGCTGATGAGCAGTGACCTGCGCCGTTTGCCGTTCGTCTTCGCACTGGCGCGCGCCGCGCGACGAACCATTATGCTCAATGTTGCCTTCAGCATCGCCGTGAAAGTGGTGTTTCTGGCGATTGTCGCAGCAGGATGGAGCACCATGTGGATGGCGGTGTTCGCCGATATGGGAACGTCGCTCCTCGTGACGTTGAACGGTCTGCGGTTGCTTGGATTTCGTCCCAAGACATAGCGTCTTCCTGAACAATAGCGCCAACCCGTCTGCTACCAACCACGCGCCTTGTTGTGTGGATATGAACCCGATCTTGCCGGCGGCTTTGATAGGCTCATATGCTGCGCTGGCGCTGGTTCTCTTGCTCCTGAGCAGAAAGGAGAAGGGGTATGAGTTTCTGGACAGGCGTTCTGCTGGGGTTCATCGCTGGTTGGGTGGCGGAGTGGATTATCGACTGGAACTATTGGCGCAGGCGGACGCGCATCATCCACGCTGCGACGGGCGAAAGCGCAGCGTTGCGCAGCGACCTCGAACAGTGTCGCACCGAAACAGCACGCCTCCAGAACGATCTGACGGCGACGGCAACCCTGGCGCAGCAACGCGCAAGTGAGGTTGCGATCCTGCAGGCGGCGCTCGATAACGCACGCGCTGAACTGGCGCAGGTTCGCCAGCAACTGAGTGAACGCGAAGAGCGCATTGCTGGACTCGAGACGGTGCGGCGGTCCAATCTTGCAGAGATTGAACGACTGAAAAGCGCATCGCATCATCCAGAACAGGAACCTGTCAGCATGCAGGTAGCGCCGGAGACGACGTTGCTGCAAGAAGTGTCGGCGCCGCCTGCTACGGCGTATGCCACGGCGCGCCTCGCAGAAGACGATGTCGCTGCCGAACTTGCACGCCTGCGCGCTGAACTCGAAGAGGAGCGTCGCGTCCATATGTTGCTGCGCGGTTCGCGCCGCGATCCCTTCAATCCGGCGGTTGCGGCGGCGCCGCCCGCACAGACTGGGGGGACCGGGACTGGTGGAACGGGCACATCGACCGGCGGCGCTGACATCCCGGCGGCACTGCCGCGCACCGGCGGCGCTGGCGTTCCGTGGGGCGCATTGGCGGCACTGGCGGCAGCATTGCTGGGAAGTGGCGTCTGGATGCGGTTGTGTCCGAGGCGATGATCATGCGTTTCGCGCATTGAGAATAAATAGGGAGACCAGAGATGTCCGACCTTTTCCGGCTCACCATTGTTGACGCCGCCAATCTTCTGGCGCGCCGCGACATTTCGGCGGTCGAGCTGACTGAAGCGCATCTGAGCCGTATCAACGCTCATGACGCCCATTTCAACAGCTTCATCACAGTCTCCGCTGACCATGCGCTGGCGCAGGCGCGCGCCGCTGACGACGAACTGGCGCGCGGCGTGCGTCGCGGTTCCCTGCACGGCATTCCGATTGCGCTGAAAGACCTGTATGATACCGCCGGCATCCGCACCACTGCCGGTTCGACCTTCTTTGCCGACCGTGTGCCGGATGCGGATGCACGCGCAGTGACGCTTCTCTACCAGGCAGGCGCCGTGTTGATCGGCAAACTGAACATGCATGAATGGGCGCTGGGCGTCACCAACATCAACCCGCACTACGGCCCTTCCCGCAACCCCTGGGATACGACGCGCATCACCGGCGGCTCCTCCGGCGGCGCAGCGGCGGCGCTGGCGGCGGGTCTCTGTATAGGAGCGCTGGGGAGCGATACCGGCGGCAGCATTCGCATCCCGGCGTCTCTCTGCGGCATTGTCGGCTTCAAACCAACGTTTGGGCGGGTCAGCCTGCAAGGGGTCGTTCCGCTGAGCTGGAACCTCGACCATGCCGGTCCCATGGCGCGCACCGTGACCGACACGGCGCTGCTGTTGCAGGCAATCGCCGGGTACGACCCGGACGATCCGGTGAGCGTCGCGGCGCCGGTTGACGATCTGCTCGCCGACATCGACGCGGGGGTGGCGGGATGGCGCATCGCGCTGGCGGACGATGCCCACTTTGGTCAGGCTGACCCGGAAGTTCTCTCGGCAGTGCGCCAGGCTGCTCTGGTGTTCGAGGAATTGGGGGCGCGTATTGAACGCATCGATCTCGGACGCGGTCAGGAGGCGGCGCAGATGAACGCTCTGATGACGACCAGCGACGCCGCTGCGTTCCACCGCGACCGGCTGTGGAACAACCCGGAGAAGTTCGGCGCCGACGTGCGGACGCGCCTGGAACGCGGCGCGGCGTTTACGTCCACTGAGTACATCCTGGCGCGTCGCTTTCAGAGCGAGTGGCGGCGTCAACTGGAGCGCCTCTTCGAGCGATTCGACCTGTTGTTGACCCCTGCAACGCCGATCACAGCGCCGGTCATTGAGGGGATGGATGCTATCGAGGCGGCGCGCCAACTGACCCGCTGCACCGCGCCGTTCAACCTTGCCGGACTGCCGGCGCTTTCACTGCCGTGTGGCATGAACGCCGCCGGGTTGCCGATCGGGTTGCAGATCGTGGCGGCGCCGTGGCGCGAAGGACGCGCGCTGCGCGCCGGCAGGGCGTTTGAGCGCGCAACGTTGTGGCATCGCCAGACGCCGCCAGGATGTTGAGCCATGACCTCCGCGAGTCAGCCGCGTTTCTACCTCGGCTGCGCTGTCTGGGCGCATCCTTCCTGGTCTGGCGTTCTCTTCCCGCGCGGCAGCCGCAGCGCCGATTACCTGCGCCTCTACAGCCGCCGTCTGACGACGGTTGAGGGCAACACGACCTTTTACGCCATCCCGTCGGCTGAGACGGTGCAACGATGGGCGGACGAAACGCCCTCATCGTTCCGCTTCTGCTTCAAACTCCCGCGAGACATCAGCCATCAGGGATCACTGGCGGTGCGGCTGCGCGAGACCGAAGCCTTTGTGCAGCGTGTGGCGCCACTCGGCGAACGGTTGGGTCCATTCTTTCTCCAGTTGCCGCCAGGGTATTCACCTCATCAGATGGACGACCTTGCTGTGTGGCTGGCGGCGTGGAACCCCACGCATCGTCTGGCGGTCGAAGTGCGCCATTCGGGCTGGTACGCGTCCCAGGAAGAAGCGGCGTTGATGGCGCTGCTGGAACGGTATGGCGTCGGGCGGGTGCTGATGGATGTGCGTCCGCTCGACTTGGGACCACTGCCGGGTGCGGAGGAGGACCTGCGTCGCGCGCGCGACAACAAGCCTGATGTGCCGCTTCATCCGCTGCGCAGCGCCTCCTTCGCGCTGGTGCGGTACATTGGCCACCCGGACGTGGCGCGGAACGACCCGCTGCTCGACGAATGGGCAACACGTGTGCGCGCATGGATTGCCGACGACACGACAGTGTTTTTCTTTATGCACTGCCCGGTAGAGCGTGAGTCGCCGCTGCTCTGTCGGGCGCTGCAACGCCGTCTCGACGGGACGCCCGGCGTGCCGCCGCTGCCGTGGGAGAGCGCCGTCGATGCGGGCGAGCAACTGACGCTGTTTTGAACCCGATGGGATAGCGATTTGGATTATCAACGGGCAAGCCTTAAGCCGTTGCAGCGCCGAGCAAGCCGTCATCGGCAGCCAGAAAGGTGAGTGGCGGCAGTCCGGCGCTCGTAAGGCGGATGTGCACCTCCAGCGCCGAAGCCAGATGGAGCGCATCATAAGCGCGCAGAGGATGGTGTTCGAGAAGGTATTGCGCCCGGCGGAGCACATCACCCGTCATCGGCACGATTTCGATAGCGGCGTCGACAGCAAGCCAGAAAATCATCGCGCACAGCGGCATAGACTGTCGGTGGCAACGTTCCTTCCCGCACCCACCGACTCAGCGCACTGATCACTTCAATCATGCTCAAGCGCGCCGTCTCAATTCGATTGCCTGCACGAGATGCGGTCAGATACCGAAACCATACTGAGCCTTGTTCCTGAATATGGCGCTTAACCAGAACACTGCTATCAGCGTAGAAAATCGCCACTAGAAACGCTCCTCACGATCCTCGATCACGATCTGCGAAAGCGGTGTGCCATCAGGAATGCGCCTCCATAGCGCATCGAGGGCAACTTCTGAGAGCGGCTCCAGTGACTCTGGAATGTCTTCAGGCGTCTCCTGAAGTCCTGCAGTGAGCAGCAGCGCATCGAGCGTTGCATCATCAATGAGCGGGGTCTGAGCAGCGCCAGGTTTCGGCGAAGCAAGGAGTCCTTCAGATTGCAGTTGGGCAAACAGTGCCGCTAATGTGATGCTCTGCGTCGCTTCCGTCGCTTCCGAAGGCGTTTCCAGAATTGTCAACAACCCGCGTCGCTCCTCGCTGACAACAATCGGCTCAAGCGGTTCGATCCGTCCATCGGCGTGCACAATGACTTCAATGGTTCGCGGCATGCTCTGATCCTCCCGATAATCATGGCGCCATGATAGCATAGAGGAGGGGAGAAAGGCGGCTACTGCGCCGTTCAAATCATTCACGCCTCTCGTCGTCAGGCAGGAGAGGGGAGATCGGCAGCATCGATGATCGACGCCCCCTTCACCTTGCTTGCACCTTTGCTGAAGATGTGCTATCATCATGACAGTTTTCAAGGCTTCACAAGTGAATACCATCGCGGTGACCCGCAGGCCCGGATGCCAGGGCGTAAAGGTGGAAGCTGGTGCAAGTCCAGCGCTGTGCCGCAACTGTAACCGGCGATCATTGCCGGAAGCCAGGATGCCTGCCGCGATGCTGAATGTGTTCGACCCTTCTCGAGTCAGGGAGGAGAACATGTCTGATACCCCCTTTTCACGTCCTGGGCAGGTCATGTTACCCCGGTTCTCGGAAGAGACCGGAGTTATTCGTTGTTGGACGATGCACCGGCGACCGATGCGCTCTCGCCTGCGTTCAGACCATTGGCAGACGAGCGGCGGAGGTCTCGACGCATATGAATGACGATGACCTGTACCGCGAACTGGCGCTATGTCAGGAGCGCCTGCTTCAGATCGAGCACGAGATCGAGCTGCTGGCCTGGTTGCCTACATCGTATGGCTGGAGCCTGGTGGAACGGTTGAGCCGCGAGTATGCCCGGCTGAACTGGCTTTGCCGTCTCTTGAGCCAGCCGACGCCAGGTATCCGTGAATCGCAGGACTAATACTCACGCGCGGTCATTCGTACCATACTGCCGGGGCGCTGCGGGCAAAAGCCCTCGCTGAGGACGCAGTTCGACCATGCTCACTGCACGCGGTTCGACGGCGCGCACCGCACGTGCAAGCCCCGTTGGGGCTGCTGACGCCAGGGCGCAGTCATGCGTCCATGACCGCCAAAGCGCGTTGTGGATCGTTACGCCTTGCGAACCGGGCGCTCGAACATCTGGTCTGACTGACCGCAAGTTAGGATAACGCTGACAGCCTGCTGCCATGCACGTCGATCTCGGCCATGGAATGGCTGCCACGCCTGGCAGCGTCGATTGCGGGCTGTGGGATGCAAAGCCGGCATGTGCGAACTGTCCCTGAATTGCGCCCACGTCGTCAATGCCATTTCTGCGCCGATACGAAGATGCTCTGAACACCAGGAGGATGAACATGCCACGATTGCTCCGCTGGATAACGCTGTTGCTGCTGACAATCGCGCTGATCGCGTGTGGTAGCCCGCAAACCGCAGCGCCGTCACCCGCCGGTGTTCCGGCAGCGCCGACGGTTGCGCCAACTGCGGCGCCAACCGCTGTGCCCACGGTTGAGCCGACCATTGCGCCGACGGTCGCGGTTCTTGAGGTTCCGACCGTCAATCTGGCGGAAGGGTGCGTCACCGACTACGATCCGGAGATTGATTACTTCCCCGAAAAAGTCTCGTTGAGCGACTCGGTCGGCTGGACCATCGAGTATTTCAACAACTACAAAGTGATTACGGTGCTCAACCCGTGGCGCGATGCCGATGCGCAATTTCGCTATGTGCTGGTGCAGTGCGGCACGCCGCCGCCGGACGATGTCGGCGATGCGCTGGTGATTGAAGTGCCGGTGAAAAGCATTGTTGCCATGTCCACCACTCAGTTGCCGCACCTGAGTGAACTCGGACTCCTCGACAAACTGGTTGGTGTCGATAGTTTCCTGTACATTAACAACCCCGACGTGCGCAAGAAGATCGATGCCGGCGAACTGGTCGAGATCGGCGGCGGCGGTCAAGTGAATGTCGAGCAGGCGCTCGATCTCCAGCCCGACCTGATTATGACCTACGGCGTCGGCAACCCGGAATTCGACGCGCATCCCAAACTGCTCGAAGCCGGTCTGAAGGTGGTGTTGAATAGCGAGTACATGGAGACCTTGCCGCTTGGGCGCGCCGAGTGGATCAAGTTCACCGGAGCGTTCTTCAACCGCGAAGCAAAGGCGACCGAGGTGTATGACACGATTGCGCGCCGGTACAAGGAGATGGCTGCGAAAGCGCGCAATGTTGCCAATAAGCCGACCGTCTTCGGCGGAACGCCGTTCCGTGGGACGTGGTACGTATCGGGCGGCAAGAGTTATGTTGCGCAACTACTGGCGGATGCCGGCGCGACGTATCTCTGGGCGGACGATACGTCGACCGGCAGCCTGGCGTTGAGTTTCGAGGAGGTCTTCGAGCGCGCCCGCGACGCCGATTTCTGGCTCAACCCTGGGATGTGGCAGAGCCTCGCCGATGGCAAGGCGGAAGACGAGCGGTTCACGCAGTTTGCCGCGTTCCAGAAAGGGAACGTGTTCAATAACAACAAGCGTTTGAACGAGAACGGCGGCAACGACTACTGGGAGAGCGGCGTGACGAATCCGCATCTCGTGCTGGCGGACCTGATCAAGATTTTTCACCCCGAATTGCTGCCCGATCACGAGTTGTATTTCTACCAGAAACTCGAGCCGTAGGGGAGACTATGCACAAGCCTCATATGAATCCCTACGCGCGCCATATCTTTATCTGCACCGGGCAGTATTGCGACCCGTCAGGGAAAGCGGCGCATCTGTACGCTCGCCTGGCGCGCCTGCTTGGCATGCTGGGCAATTACGACAATCCCCGGCGGGTCAAACGGGGAACGACGCCGTGCCTGGGAGTGTGCGTCGGCGGTCCGATTGTGGTGGTGTACCCCGACGGCGTCTGGTACCACCATGTGGATGAAGCGGTGCTCGAACGCATTGTGCGCGAGCATCTTGGACAGAACCGCCCGGTGGCAGAGCACATGTTTCACCGCTTGCAGAGTGAAGAAGACGGTCATATGCGCGGCTGACGACATCAGCGCCGTAGGTGCGCCTCATGTGGCGCCCCAATCTGACCATAACGTGCATATAACCGAGGAGTTGCTCATGGCAGAAACAACCCAACCAATCGTCGAATCAACCGCAGCCGTCTCCCCATGGCCGCGTCTAGGGCTGCGCCCCCTGGCGCTGGTCGTGATGTTCGGCGTGGTCGCCGGCGCCTTTCTGCTCAGCCTGAGTTTCGGGTCGGTCCGCATCCCCCTGGAGCAGGTGCTGACGATCCTGCTCGGCGGTGAGGCGGAACGCGCGACGTGGAGAACGATCATTGTCGACTTCCGGCTTCCAAAGGCGCTGACCGCCACGCTGGCCGGCGCCGCTTTGGGAGTCAGCGGCTTGCAGATGCAGACCCTCTTCCGCAATCCGCTGGCCGACCCCTTTGTGCTTGGCGTCAGTTCAGGCGCCAGCCTGGGAGTCGCCCTGGTGGTGCTGAGCGTGGGCGCTGCCAACAACACCCTGCTTGCCGTCGCTGGTCTGCTCGGCAATCTGAGCCTGGTCGTGGCTGCCAGCCTCGGCGCTGGCGCCGTCCTCATCCTGGTGCTCACGCTTGCCCGGCGGGTGCAGAGTAGCGTGACGTTGCTTATTCTCGGGTTGATGATCGGCTACCTGACCAGTGCGGTCGTCAGTCTGCTGCTTTACTTCAGCATTGCCGAGCGCATTCATGCGTATGTTGCGTGGAGTTTCGGCAGTTTCGGCGGGGTGACCTGGACCCAGATGCGTGTGCTGGCGCCAACGATCCTTGCCGGCCTGCTGCTGGCGCTGGTGTTGACCAAGGCGCTCAACGCGCTGCTGCTGGGCGAAGCCTATGCCCGCAGTATGGGACTGGACATCCGCCGGGCGCGGGTGGGGATTGTCGCCAGCGACGCCGTGCTCGCCGGGGCAGTGACGGCTTTCTGCGGGCCGATTGCCTTCCTGGGCATCGCCATTCCACATCTCTGCCGGGCATTGCTGCGCAGCGCCGATCACCGCGTCCTCATCCCTGCGTGCGCCCTGGTTGGCGCCGCTGCCGCTCTCTTGGCCGACCTGGCGGCTCAGGCGCCTGGCACGAATGTGGTGCTGCCGCTGAATGCCATCACGGCGCTGATCGGCGCGCCAACCGTGGTCTGGATCATCCTGCGTCGCGGGGTTGGGCGAGGGACGTTCGGCGTATGAGTGCGATTGTGCTGGCAACCGGGAATCTGAGCATTGGCTATGCGCCCCGGCGTGGTCCACGACGGGTCATTGCCGCCGATTTGAACCTGGCGCTTCACGCTGGAGAGGTGGTGTGCCTGCTGGGACCAAATGGCGTCGGCAAGTCCACCCTGCTGCGCACGCTGGTGGGCATGCAGCCGCCGCTGGCCGGGCGCGTATTTCTCGACGGCGTCGACCTCGCTACCCTCAGCGCGCGGGAAGTCGCCCGGCGTCTCAGCGTCGTGCTGACGGAACGGATCGAGGTGGGGCAACTGACCGCCTATGCTCTCGTGGCGTTAGGGCGTCATCCCCATACCGACTGGACCGGACGGCTGACGCCGCGTGACGAGGAGGTGGTGCGTTGGGCGCTGGAAGCGGTGGACGCAGTGAACTTAGCGTCGCGGCTGGTGCATGAACTGAGCGATGGCGAGCGCCAGCGGGTGATGGTGGCGCGGGCGCTGGCGCAGGAGCCGCTGGTAATGATCCTCGACGAGCCGACCGCTTTCCTCGACCTGCCGCGCCGGGTGGAGATGATGCGCCTGCTGCGCCGCCTGGCGCGCGAGACCAACCGCGCGCTGCTGCTTTCGACCCACGACCTGGACCTGGCGCTGCGCAGCGCCGACGCGATCTGGCTCATGGCGCCGGGCGGGGTGATGCACACAGGCGCGCCGGAGGACCTCGTGCTTGGCGGCGCCTTCGAGACCGCCTTCGCTGGCGAGGGGATTACGTTTGACCGCCACCAGGGACAATTCCACATTCATCCGCCAGCCCGCCATCGTGTGGCGCTGGTCGGCGACGGACTGGTCGGCGCGTGGACCTCCCGCGCCCTGGAGCGCGCCGGGTGTCTGGTCGTCAGCAGCGACGAACCGGCGTCGCTGCGGGTAGTCGTTGACGGTGATACCCGTCATCCATGTTGGGAGGTGCACATCGACAGCGCCACGCCGCAGCGGGTTGGATCGCTGCGTGAGGTTGCGATGCTGGTGCAGCAGAGCCAGGTACACAGATGACTGAAGCACAAAGGAGTCTCTCCATGAACCAACTCAAGCACACACTGCTCATCGTCCTTGTGGTTCTTCTGGCGGCCTGTGGCGGTGCGCCGGCTGCACCGCCACAGGTCGGCGGCGGGAGCACCCCGGATGCCGCGCCCAGCAGACCGTCACCCTTCGCTGGTCAGTCTGGGGCAGTCCGGAAGAACTGGCGAGTCACCAGGCAGTCGCCGACGCCTACATGAAGGACAATCCTTCGATTAAAATCGTCATTGAGCACACGCCGTGGGATGGCTACCATACCAAACTCAAAACCATCGTCGCCAGCGGCGACCTCACGGCTTTGCCTGATGTGATGTTTCTCGGACAGGACTTCAACCAGTATGCCAGCGAGGGGGTGCTGGAAAATCTGACGCCGTGGATTGAGCGCAGCGGGTACGATCTGAACGACTATTGGCCCACCCTGATCGAGCGCGCGACGGTCAATGGCGGAATCTATGGGTTGCAGCGCGACCTCGACTTGCGTCTGCTCTACTACAACAAGGATTTCTTTGATGAAGCAGGCGTTCCCTACCCGGACGAAAACTGGACGTGGGATGACTAGGCTGATGCCGCGAAGAAGATCTCGATTGTCGAAGCCGGTGGTGTGAGAAGAAAAGGAAGACCCCTATGACGCCTGCACTTGAACCACGAATTGTTGACGAGCCCGGAAATGGCACACTCGAAATCTTTTCGCTCGAACCAAAGGAGGAAACCCTGGTTGCGCTGATGACCGAGTTCTTCCGCGATCACTGGGACAAAATCCATTTCGGACCGCTCATTCAAGGATCGGTCTTCGAGATCAAGGTGACTGAACCGCCGAAGAACATCGGCATGCTCGACGGCTACCTGACCGTTGATTTTGGCACATGGCATTTCCACATCTGCATCGGCGAACACCGGGGAAGCAAAAACCGACCTGTCGATCCTGCGTTAGCCCGTCATCGGCGCACGGCGCGCGCCGAGTTCTATCGCCGCCTCAACCCCGATGGCGCCGTCGGTAGCTGGGGGTTTCGCATGTTCAACGGCAAAGACGAAAACCAGATTTATATCTTCCTGCCGAACCCCTTTCTATCCGATGATATGCGTTTCCTCAAACAGCCCGACTGGTCGCGCCTGGCGCTGTGGGACGACCTGCGTCAGCGGTATCTGGGTCTCCCACCCGATCCGAAAGACCGGAGCGGCAAGACGATGTTTCACGGATGATCGCGTTGTCCGACTGACGCTGGTTTCTGCGCCGGTCAGGCGTGTTGCCTTCGCCCGCCTGGCCGGGCGTCATGCGGCGATTGTTCGGACAGGCTTTTATCTCCGCTGCCACGCTACTACCCGCCATCGCAGGTTGCCGCCTGCTATAGCGTCTGCTATACTAAACGGAACGAAAGTACGCTCACCAGATAAGGTCTGCATCGCGCGCGATGCCGGAGATCGCACCGATGGCGCTGATCACCCTTGACATCAACGGCGAACGCAAAACGTATCCGGTCGAGGCGCGGGGGTTGCGCATTGGGCGGGCGTTGGAGAACGATATCGTGCTCAATCACGCGACCGTCTCGCGTTACCATGCCGAAATCTTTCTCAACGGGCGCGATGTCTGGGTGCGCGATACCAATAGTCGGAACGGCATCTTCGTCAACCGGCTGCGCGTCCGCGAAGAGCAACTGCGCGATGGCGACGTTGTTCAGATCGGTCCGTTCGAACTTCATTTCGACGAGCGCGCGGCACAGAATGTAGTGCTCGACGACAGCCGTTACTTTCCGGTCGCTGCCGAGGCGCGCGGCGTTTCGACCGGCGATGTGCCTGAACTGGCGTTCGATTTGCACGAGTTCTTCCGCATTTCCCGGCGTCTGAGCCTGATCATTGCAATGAACGAATTGCTCGACGCCGTGATCGAAGAGGTCTTGCGGCTGATCCCGGCGCAACGCGCGTTACTCCTCCTGAAACGCGACAATGAACTGGTGCCGCGCGTGATCTATCCGCCCGCACAGCAGGATGTGATCATCAGTTCGACCATTGCCCGCAAAGCGCTCGATGCGGGCGAAGTGGTGCTCACGCGCGATGCGTGCATCGAAATCGGCGGCACCGAGAGTATCATCAGCGCCAACATTCGCTCGGCGCTCTGCGCCCCGCTGCTCGCCGAGCACGGATCGATCGGCTTGATTTACCTCGACTCGCCAGGGCGCGACCGGTTTGGTCCCCGTGAACGCGACCTGCTGGCGGCGATTGCAAGTCAGGCGGCGATCACCATCGAACGCGCACAACTGACCGAAGAATTGCGGAAACAGGAGGCGAGTCGCCAGTTGTTCGAGCGCTTTGTCTCACCCAGTGTTGCGCGCGATGTGGCCAGTTACTTCTCCGAGCATGGCCGCCTGCGCGAGCCGCAGGAACTGGTCGTTACCGTCCTGTTTGCCGATGTGAAGGGGTTCTCGTCGCTTTCCGAACGCCTCTCGCCGCGTGACGTGCAGGACTTGCTCAATGAGTACCTCCACGAAATGACCGAGGCGATCTTCCGGCACAACGGCACGCTCGATAAGTACATCGGCGACGGCATTATGGCGGTTTTTGGCGCGCCGCAGGTCAATGAACATCAGGATTATCGCACCACCGCTATCGAAGCGGTTGACGCCGCACTCGATATGATCGCGGCGCATCGCCGCCTGATCGAGAAACTCGATCCATCCAAGGCGTTCGATTTTCGCATCGGGATCAACACCGGTCCGGTGTACGCCGGATTCTTTGGGACGCGACAGCGCCTGGAGTATACCGTGATCGGCGATACGGTCAATACCGCTGCGCGCCTTGAGAGCCGCGCCGATCTGAACTCGGCGCTGATTTCCGAAGCGACCCGCAATGCTATCGGCGATGCGTTCGTGGTGCAGGAAATGGGCGATTACCAGTTGAAAGGCAAAGCCCAACTCGTCCATACCTACAAGGTGATCGGACGCGCCGCCCATCGCCGCGTCCACGAGACAGGAGTGTTCCACACGCCCTGAAGCGTCCCGCTGATGGTCATAGATGATGAGGTTGGTATGCCCCTTGTGGTTGGCATTCGATTCAAGGACTCAGGCAAGACCTATTATTTTGATCCGAACGGTATCGAGGCGTTGGCGCAGGGCGATCACGTGATCGTCGAAACCGTGCGCGGGCCGGAACTGGCAAAGGTTGCTTATTCGCCGCGTCTGGTCGATCCCGAAGAGATCGTTGGCGAACTGAAGCCGGTATTACGCCGCGCAGAACCGACTGACTTCGAACGCCTGAACCGGTTGAATAGCCGGCAGGATGAACTGCTGGCGCGCTGCGCCGAAAAGATCCAGGAGCACGGTCTGCCGATGCGCCTGGTGAAGGCGGAGTATTCGTTCGACGGCTCGCGGCTGACGTTCTACTTCACCGCTGAAAAACGGGTGGACTTCCGCGCCCTCGTGCGCGATCTGGCGCGCACCTTCCGCACCCGCATCGAACTGCGTCAGATCGGACCACGCGACGAAGCAAAACTCCTCGGCGGCATTGGTCCCTGTGGTCGCCTGCTCTGCTGCGCGACATTCCTCCCCGATTACGCGCGGGTTTCGATCAAGATGGCAAAAGACCAGGACCTGCCGCTTAACCCGACCAAGATCAGCGGGGTGTGCGGTCGCCTGCTCTGCTGCCTCTCTTATGAACACGAACAGTATGTCAACGTCAAGAGCCGGATGCCGCGCAAGGGAACATGGGTGCAGACCCCCGACGGACCGGGTGAGGTGGTTGGGGTCAATGTCCTGCGTGAGACGGTGATTGTCGCGCTTGCCAGCACCGGTTTGCAGGAAGAGTTCCTGCCGGCGCAGATCCAGGAGGCGACCCGGCAGGTCGGTGAAGTTGCGCGCAGTCGTAACGCCGAAGGAATCACGCCGGTCGCCAGAATGCGTTCCGAGCGCCAGGAACGCCGCGCTGACCAGGGTTCGGGCCGCCAGAGCGAAAAACGACTGCTGCGCGACTCGATCAACAATCCTGATGTGCTCGAAACGCTGGCATGGCTCGAAGAAAGCGTCGAGGACGTGCCGCTCGAACTGCTCAACGAGGAAGACCTTGATCTGCTGTCTGCCGAAAAACCGGACGCGCGCGCGTCATCGGATCGATCGACTCCTGCACCGAAGGCAAAGCAACCGCCTGACCGCAGTCATGACCTTGCCGCATTCCTCGGCGAGGGAACGCCCCGATCATCCGTTTCACCGGCGCCCGCCGCGCCGCAGCGGCCGCGTCGCCGTCGCCGTCACCGCAATACCTGATGTCATAGGAGCACTTCGGGTATCGAGCATCACCGGCGCCGGCAAACCCTGGCGTTCCGATGGTGCGACCGGATCTGGCATAGCGCGCAGGCACGCTGAAGGAGATGGTTCATGTATGCGCACAAAGTCACACCTGGTTTGCGTGTCCGGCTGCACGACGTCGATCCTGATGCCAGCGGCGGGCTGACGAAGGAAGAAGGACGGGCGCGTTTCGCCGAACTCAACGCCGAACTCGACGTGATGCAGGAGGAGTTGTACGCCGCCGGGACCCACGCGCTACTCCTCATCCTCCAGGGCATGGATACGGCGGGCAAGGATGGTGCGATCCGCAATGTCATGCTCAATCTCAACCCGCAGGGTTGTCGCGTCGAGTCGTTCAAAGTTCCGACCGAAGAGGAACTGGCGCACGACTTTCTCTGGCGGGTGCATAAGGTTGTTCCACGCAAAGGCATGGTTGGCGTCTTCAATCGCTCACACTACGAAGATGTGCTGGTGGTGCGCGTCCACTCGCTCGTTCCCGAACCGGTCTGGCGGGCGCGCTACGATCAGATCAACGCCTTCGAGCGGCTGCTCGCCGATACCGGTACAATCATCGTCAAATGTTTTTTGCACATCAGCAAAGAGGAGCAGGAACAACGATTGCTGGCGCGGGAGAAGGACGTTGCGAAAGCCTGGAAACTGTCGGCGGGCGACTGGCGCGAACGCGAACGCTGGAGCGACTACATGGCGGCGTATGAAGAGGCGTTGACTCGTTGCAGCACCGATTATGCGCCCTGGTACATCATACCGGCAAACCGAAAATGGTACCGCGATCTGGCGATCAGCGAGGCGCTGGTCGAAACGCTACGCCCCTACCGTGATGACTGGCGCCGCGCCCTGGACGCCATGAGCCGCGTGCGGCGCGCCGAATTGGACGCATTTCGCGCCGAACAACGCAAAGCGCAATGAGCACTGATCAAGACACCCCCCTTTCCCCGCCGCTGGCGCTGGCATCCGCCTCGCCGCGACGGCGTGAATTGCTGGCATATCTCGGCATCCCATTCCGGGTCATCGCCACTGACGCCGAGGAGCGCGATCATCCCCCGCCGCCGGAGATCGTCGCCGCGCTGCCGCCGCTGGCGTTGCCGTTGTTCGACCACCCGACGCTGCGCGCCTGGCGCAAAGCCAGCGCCGCTTGCGCATCCGCGCCCGACAGTGTTATCATCGGCGCCGATACCATCGTCACACTGGAAGGGGATGTGTTGAATAAACCGGTCGATCCCGACGACGCGCGCCGTATGCTGCGCCGCCTTTCGGGAAAGACACATACCGTGTATACTGGTCTGGCAGTCATCGACGCTCGACAGGCGCACGCGCCGCCGCTCTTCGATCTCGTCGCCAGTCATGTGACCGTCGCCGTGCTGAGCGATGCCGACATCGATGCCTATGTCGCCACCGGCGAGCCGCTCGATAAAGCCGGTTCCTACGGTATTCAGGGATTGGGAGGCCGGCTGGTGCGCTCAGTCGTCGGCAGTTACACCTGCGTCGTCGGGCTGCCGCTGGTTGAGACCTGGCGCCTCCTTCGCGCCGCTGGAATCAGAGGATTGCACGATCCGGCAGAGGGGTATCGGCGCTGGTTGCTCGACCTGGGAAAGGAGATACCGCTGTGTCCGCCAACCCTGCCGTAAAACTGCTGATCGTCGACGACCATCCGCTCTTTCGTCAGGGCGTGCGTGCGGCGCTCTCCATCTGCCGCGATATTGTTGTGGTCGGCGAGGCGTCATCTGGAGAAGAGGCGCTGGAGTGGATGAACAACGCGCCGCCCAACCTGGAGCCTAACGCCGTGGTGGTCGATTTGAACCTGCCGGGGATGAACGGGCTGGAACTCACCCGCCAGCTGCGCCTCAATTACCCTGGCGCCGGTATTGTTGTGCTGAGTGTGTACGAAAGTGATGAGCAGGCGTTCAACGCGCTGCGCGCCGGCGCGTCGGCTTACCGCTCGAAGGACGTGCACCCCGACGAACTGGCCAACGTCCTCCGCCGCGTTGCGCGCGGCGAGTATGTCATCAATGACGTGGTGCTCGATGATCCAAAAGTCGCTGGCCGGGTTCTATCGCAATTCCGCAATCTTCCCCAGGATGTCACCAATCTGCCCGAGATAGAGTTCCCGCTCTTCACACCATTGAGCGACCGCGAGATCGAAGTGCTCGAACGCATTGCGGCTGGCGGCAGTAACCGTGATATTGCCGAAGCGCTCCACATCAGTACGCAGACGGTCAAGAACCATATTTCGTCGATCCTGCGCAAACTTTCGCTCAACGACCGAACCCAGGCGGTGCTCTACGCACTGCGCCGCGGCTGGATCGAAGCGCCCGGCACGTTCCGCAGCGAACCGCCATCATCCGACGCCGGGGATGATGAGGATGAGTGATCAAACCGTTGTCACACTGTATAGCGGATCGTCCACCGCTGAGCGCGAGACGCTGCCTCACGACGCGCGCGCGTTGATTGTGCTGAATCCGTTCGCCGGGCAGGCTGCTGCGCTGCGGCAGAATGTCGAATCTGCGCGTGACGTCTGGCTGGCGCACGGATGGACGGTCGATGTCGAAACGACCCATCAGGCTGGCGACGGCGCACGACTGGCGCGCGAAGCGGCGCTGCGCGGGTATGATGTTGTGGCGGCGGCCGGCGGCGACGGTACGATCAATGAGGTGATCAATGGTCTGGCAGGAACGCGCACAGCACTGGCGGCGCTGCCGGTTGGCACCGTCAATGTCTGGGTGCGTGAACTCGGCTTGCCGCTCGAACCGCGCGCCGCCGCCGAAGTGTTGCTCCAGGCGCGACGGCGACGCATCGATCTGGGGCGCGCTGGTGATCGCTACTTCCTGCTCATGGCGGGCATCGGCTTTGATGCTGCGGTTGTGAATGAAGTGCGCAGCGATGAAAAACGCCGCCTGGGGGCGCTGGCATATGTGGTGCGCGCGTTCGCCCTGGCGTTGCGCTACCGCGGACGACGGGCGCGCATAGCGCTCGATGGGCGCGTGATCCGCGGGCGAGTGCTACTGGTGGTAATTGGGAACAGCCAGTTGTACGGCGGTGTCTTCAAGATTACGGCGCGCGCCTGCATCGACGATGGGTTGCTCGATGTGTGTGTCATCAAAGGCGACAACCTCGCCGAAGCGCCGTTGCGCTTGCTCTCTATCCTGCGCCAGCGCTACAATCTCGACCCGCGCATCGAATATCATCGCGCGCGCACCATCCATATCGCCACCCGTGGCGCGCTGCCGGTGCAGGTCGATGGCGATCAATCCGGTTTCACCCCAATGACGTTTACGGTCGCCCCCGGAGCGTTATATGCGCTCCTGCCGCACACGCCGCTTGCCGATGACCTGCTGCGCGCCGCGCCGCCCCGCCAACGCCGGATGTGGCAGCGCATGCTCGGCTGGATTGTTCGACGCGCTGCGTTGCCCGATGATCCGGGGCGGCGCGGCGCGCCTGCCGCTTCCCATCACCTATGACCATGCGCCGCACTCTGATCTCTCTGCTCCTGGTTCTCCTGGCTGCCTGTGGAGCGCCAGCGCCTGACGCCACTCCCACGTCAGCGGCGCTGCTGCCGGTCACGCCACTATCGGCGCAACCCGGCGCCCTCCAACCAACGATCATCGCAGCCGGTGCACGGCTGCCCGGTCGTCTGCTCTTCGTGCGCGACGGGAATGTCTGGCTGTGGCAGGATCAGATCGGTCGCCCGTTGACCGGCGATGGCGCAGCGCTGCACCCTGCCTGGTCTCCCGATGGCGCCCGGATTGTCTTTGTGCAGCGCGACCAGAGTTTCAGCAACCTGATGACGTTGCCGCTGGACGGCGGCGCGCCGTTGCGCCTGACCGATAACGGGTCCGACCATCCGCGCAACAGTTTTGAGCGCATCCGCGAGAGTGTCTGGGCATTTTATCCCTCTTTTGCGCCCGATGGACAGACCATCGCCTTCGCATCGCAGTACGCGCCGCCTTCCGGTTCGCCTGCAACAGAGTACCATCTGGCGCTGTTCAGCATGCCGGCGCAGGCGGGCAGCGCGCGTCAGTTGATCTATGCCGATGACGCGGGGCATGTCGGGCGGGTGACGTATGCACCCGACGGTTCGGCGATGGTGTTCGTGCTCGAACCGGCAACCGCCGACGGCGCAGCGCAGCTGCTGCGCTACGACCGCGCAACCGGCGCGACGACCCCGCTGCCCGGCGTTCCGCCGCAGAGTTATGATCCGGCATTCTCGCCCGATGGACGCTGGCTGGCGTTCGCCGGGCGCGATGGCGACCGCACCGACATTTTTGCTGTGCCGGCAGCGGGCGGAACCATCGTGCGTCTGACGAGTATCGGTACGGCGCGCGCGCCCGCGTTCTCGCCCGATGGTCGGATGATCGCGTTTCTGGCGGTTGCTCCTGGTGAGATCGGGTTCGATCTGTGGGTCGCCGATCTGCGCGTGATCGGCAATAGCCTCCAGGCATCCGCGCCACGACAGATCAGCATCGGGTTGCGCGCCGACGCCGACTCTGGATTGAGTTGGGGCAGGTAGTGCGCATCCTCCACGTTGTGCAACTGTACCATCCCGTTGCAAGCGGCGCGGCGCGCTACTTCCGCGAGATCGGCGAGCGACTCGTGGCAGAAGGGCAGCGCGTGACCGTCCTCGCCACCGATGCCTGTGACCTCGAACACATCTGGATGCCAGGACGCCGCCGTATCGAGACGCCGCTCGAAACGTTCAACGGCGTGCAGATTGTGCGCCTGCCAATTCGCCGCCGTCCGGGACCGCCGATTCTCTACCCGGCGCTGCGCCGCCTGATGACCGAGATGTCGCGCCTGCCCGGCACGGCGTCGCTGCTCCGTCGCCTTGCGCTGTGGACGCCGCAGTGGCCTGGCGTCGAGGCGTTCTTCACGCAGTATGGACCGTTCGACCTGGTGCATGCGACGAATATCACGCTCGACTTCGCCATTCTGCCGGTGTTCGCGTATGCGCAGCGACACGGCGTTCCATTCATCTGCACGCCATTCGTCCATCTGGGAGAACCTGGAAGTCGCACGATCGTGCGCTACTACAGCATGCGTCATCAGATCGACCTGTTGCGCCGGAGCGAGCGGGTCATCGTGATGACCGGACTGGAGCGCGACTTTCTGGCAAGCCACGGCGTGCCGCACGAACGGTTGCGCGTGGTTGGCGTGGGGGTGTCGCCGGAAGAGATAGGGGGCGGTGACGGCGAGCGGTTTCGCAGCGATCAGCGCATCGACGGACCGCTGGTGCTCTTCATTGGCGCACTGGCATATGACAAAGGCGCCATTCACCTCATCCAGGCGATGCAGCGCCTGTGGCGCGACGGGCATACGGCGACGCTGGCGCTCATTGGCGCGCCGCTGGCGCACTTCGACGCATTCTATGCGCGTCTTTCAGCAGCAGACCGGGCACGTACCCGCCTGCTGCCCTACGCTCCTGATGCAATCAAGCGCGACGCACTGGCGGCGGCGGATGTTTTTGCGCTCCCATCACGCACCGACTCATTCGGCATCGTGTTTTTGGAAGCCTGGTGCTATGGCGTGCCGGTGATCGGCGCGCGCGCTGGCGGCATTCCCGATGTCATCACTGATGGGCAGGACGGTCTGCTGGTGCGATTTGGCGATGTTGCCGGGCTGGCGCAGGCGATCCGGCGTCTGATTGACGACCGTGCGCTGGCGCAGCGGCTGGGCGCAGCCGGGCGCGCCAAAACCCTGCGCGATCTGACGTGGGATCGGGTCTATGCGCGGGCGCGGGCAGTTTATGCCGAAGCTGGCGCAGGCGCAAATTGTCAGACGGCAGCCTGCCGCACCGCCCGACGCTGAACCGTCGGGCTGCACGCAGCGCGGATGTTCACGTCCGCGCGCGCACGCCTGCCAGGGACGCCGCCACGCCAAGCGGCAGGCGCAGCGCGGTGGTTTCTGACAAATCATGTCCGCACTCTGCCGAAGTTGGCGCAGGGTAGAATACGACCGGCGGTCGCGCAACTTCCGGCGTGGCGCCAGCGATTCCCATGCGGAACCTCACGTCGGGATGACAATCATGGCACCGGTCAAACTTCGCACCATCCGATCACGTCGCGCTTCAGCCGGTGAAGCGGCCACCTATGAGCGTCCCGACGATCTGTACGCCCTCTTCGCGCAGGCTGAACCGCCAGCGATCAGTGTTGACTCAACGCTGCCGTCGACTGCCACCGACACTGAGCCGTCCGATTCGTCGGTCATCGAACGGCTTGCTGCCTGGGTTCAGGCGCCAGCAGATGCAGCGCCGCTTGCCCGGCGCGCTTCCGACGCCGATCTGCAGCGCGCGGCGGCTGCCAGCCGGCTTGCTGCACTGGTGGTGCGCCGCCGTCGCCTTGTTGAAGAACGAACCCGCACATCGATCCACATCGAGGTTCTTCCCCCGCCAGACCGCACTGATCCTCCGGCGTCCACTCCTCCCGCTTCCGCCGCGACGGAACCCGCCGGAGCCGCGCCACAGCCCGAACCGCTTATCAATGCCATTCCGCTTCCACCCGCCATTGCGCCCGATAGCGCGCACCTGGCGTTGACAGCGCTGCGCGTGGCGGGCCGTCTGGTCCCACTCCTGCTTCCGGCGCCCGCCACCCGCATCGACGCACAGGATGCGATGCGCACGCTCCGCGAATCCGGCGCGTCTGCACTGGCGGCGTGGCTCGAAGCCTGGAGTCGCCGACCGGTCGTTCAGTTTTTCCGCGCCTCCGGCAACCCCATCTTCGATGCCACCGTCCTTCAGTATCTCCTGGCAGACCCGCTTGCCATCGCGGTGGCGAGCGACGTTGTGCTGGCGCACGAAGCCGCGCGGCTGCTGCGCGTATCGGACGTGGAGCCATAGAAAACGTGCATATTTTACAGAAACTTTACACAAGATTTATCATACGCTGAAAAAGACTGCGTATGATTGCCACACCATTCCTGAATACCGCCAGATAACCGGATCTGAGGAAGATCTCCGCAGCGCAAACAGTGTCTGTTTGCCGCAATTGTTGTATTGGCAGCCGGGCATCCGCCCCGACTGCGGATTATCATATGCTGCCCATTCCGCGATGTTGTGCAGCATGCCCGTCTGTCCAATGCAATTGCTTCCTCATCTGTCGGGAAAGGAGGTGAATGCGCTCGTAGTCTGCCCGCGCCTACGGTTTATCCGCAATAAAGGCGACAACCCGTGGTTTATCCGCAATAAAGGCGACAATCCGTTCGGCATAGCAGCAACGACGCCTGAGTGCAGCGCAAGGAGGCAGTATGTCTGACATCGAGAAAATGAGCCGTCAGGAACGGATCAATGCGTACTGGAAAGAAAACAACCGGCTGATCGCAATCCTGCTGGTCATCTGGTTCTCCGTCGCTTATATTCCGCCGCTGTTCGTCAATCAATTGAACACCATCGTGATTGCTGGCTTCCCGCTTGGCTACTATTTCGGCAGCCAGATCTCTCTGGTCGTGTTCGTCGTCCTTATCTTCTATTATGCCTACGCGATGAACAAACTGGATACAAAGTACCACCTGAAAGACCAGGATAAGTAACAGCGGAGGGAGCGACTACTATGGCAGTCAACGAAGCAGTCAAACTGCGCAACAACCGTCTGGCGCAGTACTACGGCATGTTCACCATCGGTCTGATCGTTTTCAGCCTGATCATGGGCGCGCTGGAACTTGTCGCTGGCATGGAGAAAGCCTGGATCGGCTGGACGTTCCTGGTATTGACGATGGGCATGTACGCCTTCATCGGCATCATGAGCCGCACCAAGATCCTCGATGAGTACTATGTCGCCGGGCGCAATGTGCCTGCAATTTTCAATGGGATGGCGACCGGCGCCGATTGGATGAGCGCGGCGTCGTTCATCTCGATGGCTGGCACGCTCTATGCGCTCGGTTACGACGGTCTGGCGTACATCATGGGGTGGACGGGCGGCTATGTGCTGCTGGCGCTCCTCTTTGCGCCGTATATCCGCAAGTTTGGCCAGTACACCATTCCCGACTTCGTCGGCACACGCTATGGCGGGCGCTGGCCCCGCCTGGTGGCGGCAATCTCGGCGATTATCGTCAGCCTGACGTATGTGACGGCGCAGGTGGTCGGTGTCGGCATCATCATGTCGCGCTTCATCGGCGTGCCGTATGAGTGGGGCGTGGTGATCGGTCTCGCCGGCGTGCTCGTCTGCTCGTTCCTGGGCGGGATGAAGGCGGTGACCTGGACGCAGGTGGCGCAGTATATCATTCTGATCATCGCCTACATGATCCCGGTGATCTTCCTGTCGCTCAAACTGACTGGCTTCCCCATGCCGCAGTTGAGCTACGGGCAGGCGTTGCAGAACATCACCACCATCGAAAAGGAGTTGAAGATCTCGACCGAAGCGCCAGCGCGCGATGGAACAGGGCGTATCATCCAACAGGGGTACGTTCCAGCGTACAATGAAGGACTGAGCAATGCCGCAGCAGTGACGGCGATCGGTCAGATCAACACCTACTTTGGCGTGAACATCACTCCGCCGCCAGCAAAGTCGATCCCCAACACCAGCAAGCCAGCCGACGAAATCCAGACTGACTGGCGCGGGACGCCGTGGAACTTCCTGGCGCTCACCTTCTGTCTCATGGTCGGCACCGCCGGTCTGCCGCATATTCTGATCCGCTTCTACACGGTGCCAAGTGTGCGCGAGAGCCGCGTGAGCGTCGGTTGGGCGCTGTTCTTCATCTTCCTGCTCTACTTCACGGCGCCTGCGTATGCGGCGTTTGCGCGGTGGGAAATCCTGCAGAATGTGGTTGGCAAGGAGATCAGCGCATTGCCGGAGTGGACGCAGAACTGGAGCAAACTGGGCTTGATCACGCAGCGCGACTATACGACGCTCGAGGGAAAGCCGGTTGATAAGCTTCCATCCTGGGCTGCGCCTCAGGTGAAGAGCGGCGCGCTGGTGATCACCGACGCGAACGGCAACGGCAAGATCGACCTGGCAGGCGCGACGTTCAGCGAGACCGAAGTCGATGGCAAGAAGGTCGGCACGTTCGGCGAACTGTCGGGCACAGCCATTACCAAGACTAGCACCGACGGCATTTTGCAGTTCGGTGAACTGAACATCGACGCGGATACCATCGTCCTTGCAACGCCGGAAATCGCTGGTCTGCCGTACACCGTCGCGGCGCTGATCGCGGCTGGCGGTCTGGCAGCGGCGCTCTCCACTGCCGACGGTCTGCTGGTGGTGATCTCGTCCGCCATTGCGCACGACTTCTACTACCGCATTCTCAACCCGAAAGCCAGCATGAATACGCGCATCTGGCTTGGCAAGACGATGCTCGTGGTGGCAGCCGTGATCGCCGCACTGCTCGCGCTGCCGCGCCTGGCGCTGATCGCGCAGATGGTGGCGTGGGCATTCTCGATGGCGGCATCGTCATTCTTCCCGGTGGTGCTGCTCGGCATCTTCTGGAAGCGCTGCAACGGTCCTGGCGCGATCGCGGGCATGATCGGCGGTCTGTCGGTGACCCTCTTCTACATGTACAACAACTACCTCGATCCGTCGTTCAACGTGCTGGGCATTACCCACCTGGCAGCGGGCATCTTCGGCATGCCGATCAACTTCCTGCTCTGCTACATCGTCAGCAAACTGACGGCGGCGCCGTCGCAGGAGGTGCAGGACCTGGTCGATCATCTGCGCAGCCCGGAACTCGACGATGAGTTGATGACCAACATCGCAAGCGGCAAGCAGGCGGCTGGCGCACGCTGAGGCGCGTCTTCATCCTCATCTCCGACCCCTCTCCCGCGTCGCGGGAGAGGGGAGCAATTCAGTCGCTGAGGAAAATAATCGCTCAACGTTCTGCTATACTATTCACCGTTTCAGCATCATCCGCAGGGCATACACACGACCGCCGGGCAGTGAAGCCGTTGGGGTTTCCTGAAGCGGGAAAGGACCAGCACGGAAGAACATCATTCGCCGGTTGAGTTATTGCCGATGCTGGCGGCGATCCTGATCGGCGCCAAATTGGCCGGGCGCATGAGTCAGCGCCTCGGTCTGCCCTCCGTCTTTGGCGAACTGCTGCTCGGGCTGCTGCTTGGTCCATCGCTGCTCAACCTGATCCGCCCCAACGATCCGCTGGCGCTGCTGGCTGAGGTGGGGGTCATTCTGCTGATGTTCGCGCCGGGCTGGAGACCGATCTCGTGCGGATGCGGCAGGTGGGGCTGTCTGCCACCGTTGTTGCGTTTGGCGGCGTGCTCCTGCCGTTCGGCGGCGGGTTTGCGCTTGGCAGACTCTTTGGCTTAGAGATGTTGCCGGCGCTGTTCGTCGGCGCAGTACTGACGGCGACATCGGTGTCGATTTCGGCGGAGGTGCTGCGTGAACTCGGGCATCTGCGCGGTAAAGTAGGCGCCACCATTCTCGGAGTGGCGGTGATTGACGATGTCCTCGGCGTTCTGGTGCTCTCACTCGTGCTGGGATTGGCGGGCGAAGGCAACCCCCTCGTGGCAGTTGGTCAGATGGCGGTGTTCTTCCCGGCAGCCTGGCTCATCGGCGACAAACTGCTGCCGCAATTGCGCAAAATTGAGCACCTGGCCGGCGGGCAGGATACGGTCCTGGCGATCCTGCTAGGGCTGGTGATGCTGTTCGCCTGGGCTGCCGAAGCATTGGGGAGTGTGGCCGATATCACCGGCGCCTATCTGTTGGGAATTGTCGTAGCGCGCTACACCGACGAGGAGCATGTGGTGCATCACGGCAGTTCGGCGCTCGCGTATGCGTTCGTTGTACCGGTGTTCTTCGTCAACATCGGGCTGGAAGCCAACGTCACGACGCTTGGCGCGGCGCCGTTGTTCACCATCATTATGGTGCTTCTGGCGATTGCCGGAAAAGTCGTCGGCTGCGGCGTCGGCGCGCTGGCGATGCGCCTCTCGTGGCGCGAGGCGTTGCAGATCGGCATCGGTATGACGGCGCGCGGCGAAGTGGCGCTGGTGATGATCGCTGCCGGACGCGCCGCCGGGTTGGTCAATGATACGCTGTTCACCTCGACGATCGTGATGGCGCTGGTGACGACTCTGATCACGCCGCCATTGCTGCGTCTGGCGTTTGCACAACGGAAAGCGCCGCCAGCCGAGGATCGCAGCGCCGTGATCGAGGCGGCGGAATAACCCCTCTGTCACCCGCCGATGCGCGCAATCCAGCGGTGCGGCGCGCGGATCTCGTCCATCGTCGGCAGGTTTTCTGGGCGTTCCCAAATACGGTTGGCGAACGCTGCGCCGCGCGCAACCACGACTGCGTCGATAAACGCCTCTCCCTGCTGATACTGCGCCAGTTTCAGGTCCATCCCGGTAATGCGGTTGAACGCCTCTTCGATCAAGGGACGGCGCAGTTGGCGCTGGCGCACTCGCGCTTCAATGTACTGATAACTGGGGAGCAACTGTGCGCCGATGACATTCATAATGTGATTGGAGTACCCTTCCACAACTGACATGAGCGCCTGCATGCGGCTGAAGATCGCCTGCTGCTCAGGAGTCAGCATCAACTCGATCCAGTGGCGATCAATTGGCTCCCCCTGCACCAGGCGCTCGATCAACCGCACGATGCCGACGCTGAGCATTGCTGCCTGATCGTTCACCTTGCCAAGAAACTGGCGCAGCAAGTCCTGGAAATAGTCGCGCACCCAGGGGAACGCCTCGAACTCAAACACGTGCGTGGTTTCGTGGAGCGCAATCCACATGCGGAAGTCATCGCCGTCAAGACCGAGTTGCGCGCAGATGCGCGCGATGTTCGGTTCAACGAAGTAGAGCGCGCCGCGCAGGTTTGGGTCGGGCGACAGCAGACCGAGATCGTACTGCCCAAGTACACGCCGTGCCAGAAAGCCGATCAGCGCCCCCATCTGCATGCCGACCAACTGGCTGTTGAGTTGTCCGATCAGCATGCCAGCCATGCCCTGCCGCGCGCTGACCTCATCGTACAACGCTTCCAATGGTACAAAGAGTGATTGGAACGCGGAGAGATTGGCTTCGATCCACTCAGCCCGATCAAATACATAGACCCGATCGATCGGTTGGGGCGGTCGCACTCCCATATAGTCGGCGATCAACGGCTCACTGCGCCGCACCATATGGCGGTACTGTTCCTGGCGCGCCGCGCGATCGAGCACCGGTTCCAGGTATGATTGCGATACTGCCACGCCGACATTGCGCGCCTGTAACCAGTCGATCATTTGTGGTCGCGGCATGCTGCTTGCCGCGCGGTTCACCAGGTACCGCGCGCCTGCGCCGGCGACAAAAGCGAGAACCAGGGCAGCGCCGAGCCGGCGCGTGATACGGATGTTATCAGAAGGCACAGTTCGCTATCCTATCACTGAGTAAAGGCTGGCGGCTTCTGTCCGCGCCGTGTGGCGGCAGTGCGCACCATTTCCTTCAAGTCTTCGTCGGTGATCAGAAATGTCTCGTAACTTGACGTTCCGATTCCCTTTTGTTCTCGTATGCGCCCTTGTAGAACCAACCCATCTTCGATCTCGATGATACGCACATCTGTGTATCCGTGTTCATCGATAAACAACCCAATCGCGCGCAGAACATCCTGGTAATCGGTTTTTGCCAGTCCGCGAAACAATTTCATCCCAGCCATCTCCCCTTGTGCGGCGGCTCTGTTTTGCGCTGGTCGCGCATCTGCTGGATAATGTGGCGCAGCTCCTCGTGCGAGAGCACAAAATCGGCTGCAATCCGAATAAACCCCTGCGCTGTGCTTTGATATGTGACTCCTGAAATGATCCAGCCACGATCAAACTCGAGAATAGCGACTTCGTTGAGATGCTGCTGCTGAATGAATTGCCCGAGTGAGCGAAGCAACTCTGGATAGTCGATGCGTTCGTGTTGCATCGTGGTGGTCACTCCTTGCAGGTGCGCACGCTTTCGAGATGCACCGTACCGACCCTGGCAGGTGACGATATGCAGGTAGACTGCGCTACACCCATGGCAGGTCGATCAACTACCATGTACGGCTGAACCAAACAGGGCGCGTGAGATATGACCGCATTTCCTGGAATTGTAGCATGTCTATCCGGCGAGAGCAAGAGAAAGGCGTTATGATGTGGTTAAGAGATTGAGGTCAGGGGTTAGGGGTTGGGAGATTGGTTCTCGGTTCTCAGTTCTCACGCGGCGGTTCGAGTTTGCGCACTAGGCTAAGCGCCGGGTCAATCGTCAGTTCACCATAGTCAGGGAAGCGAACGACAAGCATCTCACGCTCATCCTCGATACGGCTATCGAGCACCTCACCGTCGCCGTAGGGCAGGCAGAAAATGCGGTCACCGGCGGCAAACCGCGGTTGTGCATCAGCCCTGCGCGTCGGCGCCGCGCGCACGCCACGCTCCTTCGCCCGCTCGCGCTGCTCACGTTGCCGTCGTAAGCGTTCGATCAATGCCCCGGCATCAGGCGTTGCGCTGCGCTCATCACTCTGCGCGTCGTCCGTATCTGTTGGTCTGATTGTTGGATCGGACGGCGCCCTATGTTGTGCCGATACGCCTTCTTCACTTGAGGGGCGCGCCGCTTCAGCGCGCGACGCCGGCAGCGCTTCGGATGGCATAAACGGTTGACGTCGATCCGGGCGTGTTGGTGACGACTGAGAATCATGCGATGACGCAGCGGGTTGATGACGTTCACGCTCCGGCGCAGATGGCGGCGAGGGTGCGGCTGATGGTGCGCTGCGGCGCGTCGTCTCGACCGGCGTCCGTCCAAGCAGGGCGAGCAACCAGTCCTGCTCGATACGGCTCAACGGTTCGAGCAGCGGATCGGCGCGGCTGGCCAGCGCCACGTCGTAGGCGGCCGGCAATATCTCTTCGGCGTTCTGATAGAGCCACTGCGCCAGACCATTCCCTCCCGGTTGCGCATCGATGAAGAACAACCGCCGCCGTTCGTGGTCATAGAGTGGCACAAGATCGGTGAAGGACGCCAGGGCGCGCAGTGTGACCGCAGCCGTCAGGCACCACCCAATGAACTGTCCCTGAACCTGGATTGCAATCGGCAATTCGAACCAGCAGGCAGGCGTGACCCAGCGACTTTCGAGCGGCGCGGTAAGCGCCGTGTCGACCGGCGATGCGCCGGGTGACAACTCACGCCAGCCGTAGATTGTCTCCTGTGCGACGACTCGCCCCCAGGCTATGCGCTGATCGCGGTTCAGCTCGCGCTCTTCGTGCACATCGCGGATCACAACCTGCCCGCGACGCAAGGGATAGGTGCGCCGTCCACTGGTTTCCAGGCGCACCGAGATGCTACCCTCTTCTTCATCGCGCATCACCACGCGTACCCCGCCGACGCCAGGCGGTAGCGCCGCACCCGCAAACGCCCACCGTTCAAAGAGAGTCGGGTCGAGGCATTCACGGATGCGCGGGTGCTCCGAATGCGCGGTGATCGCGCCGCCGCTGGCTGCCAGCACGCTGAACTCTGCATATGGGTCGTGTTCGCCTGCTGGAATCCAGAGCGGTTCGTTGTCGGGGAGTTCGATCAACTGCTGGTTTGCCGCCATCCGCGCCACGACGTCGGCGCATCCCCAGGCATCGACATCCGCAGCGGTCAGCGGCAGTTCACTGGCGGCGCACACGACATGCTGCGCCAGAACGTAAACGTTTGCTGGCGGCGGACCCCACATAGTCAGCGGTCCATCGAGCGTGACCGTCACCTGGCGTGCCAGCGTCTGTTCCTGCGGCAACTCGCCGAGCACGACGATCACCGCCTGGTAGCCAGACGCCAGCAGGCGCCGAAAGGCGCTGATCGAGCCGGGAAAACCGGCGCAGACCAGGACCTGCGCCGGTTGGGGGACAGAACCGAGCGTGACATCCGCCGAGCCGCCGATGGCAGCCGCGAGCGCCACGCGCACGAGCGCATCGCACAGCACATGCACCCGGTACGATTGGCGCCGCAGCAGTGTCACTAGTTCGGCGGTTTCGCGCAGCCAGGCGCCGCCACCCTGCCAGATCGCCGCAACTGTCGCCAGGCGCGGTCCGTCGTCGGCGTCGATCACACGCCAGGTCCTGCCGAGCAGAGCGCTCAACGCGGGAGTTGGGTCACTCAAACGAATCAGGGATACCAGAAACCCGGGTGATGCGCCGTGTGCTGCCGCAACCCGATAGGTGCGCATGAGCAGTTCAGCGAGATGCGCGCCGGCAACGCCGGTAAAGTAGTACACGTCTGGAAGCAGGATCAAGCGCACTCCGTTCCAGAAGGCGTTCCAGGCGCGCGCGTGATGTCGCAACATCCGACCGTGCAGCGCTTCTGGCGTGGCGATGATCAGCCGCGCGAAGGGATCGACGCGCAGCGCAGCGGTCATCGTCGCCGGCGCCTGAAGGTGGCGCGGCAGCGCCTGATTGGCGGCTTCAAACGCTGCATACAGGGTGTGCGCATGGTCGTCATCAAAGGTCAGCATCAACACCGTTGCGTCTGGCGCCTCGGCGAGCGCCGCGCGCGCCAGCAACTGCAACGTTGCCGCAACATCGATGGAGGATGCGCGCAGCGCTACCGGCTCACCGCGCCGCAGCGCCGCCAGCGCATGCGCCTGGTGGGGACGAAACGGTTCACCGGTGTACGCCAGCCACGCCTGCGCCAGTTGGGGGTCGATCGGCAGATGGCTGACGCGCTCGCCGGGCATTTCGTCGAGCGCGCGCAGCATGATCAACGGGGTCGAATCGCCACGCGCACGCTGCCGCGCCATTGCCTGAATGATGTCGCTGATGCTTTGCACGTGTGAGAACCGAGAACTGAGAACCGAGAACTGAGAACCAAGAACCAAGAACCAAGAACCAAGAACCAAGAACCAAGAACCAAGAACCAAGAACCAAGAACCGAAAACCTGATCTCTAACTCCTCACTCCAATACCTTTCGAAATAAGCTCACACAAAGGCGCAAAGGCACAAAGGCTCTGCGCTTTCGCCTCGTCGGTGATGGCTCGTCGTCCTTATTTGAAAGGTATTGCTCCTAACTCCTAATTCCTAATTCCTGACTCCTAATTCTAGCACACGGCACGATTATCGTCCGCTGACAACACACTCGACCGAGGGATACGGATTGGGGTCGTAATCGACAATACCGGCATTTGGCACGGCATCGCCGGTGATCTGGCAGCGCACATCGCCGAACTCTTCGACGCCGGTGGCGGTCAGGCACACGTCGAGATCGAACGCCACCTGGATTGTCAGAGTCCAGGGCAAGGCAATTGCATTACCGACTACAATCTCGGCGTCGCCGATTTCATACGCGATCTCAACACGGGGTTGTGTTCCTTCGACGAACAGAGTCAATGTGCGCAATCCGGGCGTTGGCGACAAAGCGGCGGCGGTTGGGGTCGTACTGGCAGTTGGCATTGCCGTCGGGGTGGCGGTTGGCGTCGGGGATGTCGTTGTGACGACAACCGTCGGCGACGGCGCAGGCGTCGTTGGTAGTGGAGACGGCGCCACAGTGAGTGCAACCGCTGTCTCTGTTGCAATGGCAGGTTGTGTGACCACGGCGGCAGGCGTCACGGTAGACGTGGCAGTTGCAGCGAACAGCGATGCAGTGGACGTGGCGGACGGCGCAGGCGTCGCAGTGGGCGATGGAGTCGCCGGCGCCATTGTTGCTGCTGGCGTGTTCGTGGGCATTGGCGTCAGAGTGGCGGACGGGGGCGCGGGCAACGAGGTCTCAGTTGCGCGCCCAACCGTCGCTGGCGGTGTGGACGGATTGCTGCCAAAACGCACGACCAGAATGATTACTCCGGTGAGAAACGCCAGCGCCGCCAGGATCAACTGGAGGCTCGGGCGCTGTGACGAGAGCGGGTTCATGCGCCTCTTTTCAGCGAATTGCGTCTACGAGAACCGATCGGCAGAGATTGTACTGCGTGTCACATGCGGTTGTCAACGACGCTTCAGGATTGGGGTGCAGTCGTGAATAGACAGGAAACACTGCCTTCCGCGCGGACGGCGCCCGCGCGGACGTGAACGCCCGCGCTGAGCGCACGAAGCCCCGCGTTAGCGGGGCTGGCTCCGGGCATGCGTGCGTCCACGCTGGGGCAAGGGCGCGGCAGCGCCCTTCGTGCGATCAGTCCGACGCGGCGCCCTGATCCCGAAGAGCCGAAGTGCGCCGCGTCGGGCAGCGCGGTGGGACGCCGCCTGACAATTCGCAACCGGACCCTCAGGGCTGGCGTATCGCCCGCTCACATAGCACAAATGAACCACCTTTTCCGACGCGGTAATCATAGTCGCGGTCGCCGATCCGCAGGACGACGCGGTACCCCTCGATCTGCACCTGCGGATAGATCATGCCGGGTTGCGGGCAGCCGAGCGATCCGTCATTCCAGACCACCGCTTCTGCGCCGATCAGCGTGATGGCTGACGGATCACTCCCGCTGCGCGCCGCCAGATCGCCGACCAGTCGTGTGAGCAGGTCTGCCGGGAGAATTGCTTGCTCTCCAATGTTCACCGGCGGTTGCATTTCTGGAGTTGGCAACGCCAGCGCCGTGACCTGCGGCGGCGGTGAGGGAAGCGAGATGGTAGGCGCAAGGGTGGCCGCAGACTGTGGCGCGGGCGATGGCGCCGGCGCAGCGGTCGCCGTTGATGGCGGCACAGGAGACGGAACCGGCGTTGCGGCGGTTGTCGGCGTGGCGTCTGCAATGGACGGCGTCGCTGCTGGCGTTTCGGCGGCAGGTGAGGCTGACGGTTCAGTCACCAGACTCTGCCCGGGTTCCCCGGTGGGGAGCGGCGTCGCCGACGGCAGCGACGGCTCACCCGCCGGGGGAACGGGAGTGTCGCCCCGTGTGGCGGCGGGTGCGCTGCACGCGGCGAGTAACAGGATTAAACTGCCGGTGAACAGAAGCGTGCGCATGGTTCACTCCCCCGTATGGTCATTGCGACACTAAGCCGCTGGATCCTGCGCAGGCAGGTTTTGCTTTCCGCAGCCTGCGATTTCAGTCGCCGGGCGGTCGCATAGCGGAATATGTATTCTGATGATGCGTCTATCCCTTCAACGTCGAACCCTCCCGATTTGTTCCATCAAAAAAGAACCCCGACCGCGCCAATGATGCGCGATCGGGGGCGAAGAGCGCGTGCAAGTGCTACCGCACCTTGATTGCGCGCGCTTCATTACCGGCTGGACCGTAGGAGAACATGAGCAGGATGCCGGACTCGGTCGTCGTCGCCGTCGATCCCGTAGAGAAGATTTGCAGCGATGCACCGCCGCTTGCCGGCACGGTACCACCGCCTGAAGTCAGATAGAACGAGTCGACATACCGCGGCACTCCGATCACCGTGCTCATGCCATCGATGTAGCTCAACTCGAGCCCTGTGAAATAGTTGTCGTAGACATACGCATCCACGTTGATCTGCTGGCCCGGCGATATGACGCCAATCTGCTCGCCGCAGATCGTCACAATCGTGTTCGCGCTATTTGTCGGGTGCTCGGTGAAAAAGAAAGCCCGGAAAGGACCCGCAGGCGTCCCGACGAAGAACGCATTCTGTCCGGACGAGGCGAACGTTCCGACCTCCGACGTAAAGCCGATGTAATCAGGTGTGCCATCGCGATTGGTATCGAAGAGGAGATCGAACTCAACCGGGTAGTTTGAATGCGTAATACGCTGGTGAGTGTTGATAGCGAACCGGATCAAAAGTGATGAAGAGCAGAAGGTTGGAGGAACGCCATAGGTCGCCACCCCCACATAGCGCAGGTCCATCGGCGGCGCCTGCTGCCCTGCGCCCGGCGATGTCGTCACGAAGGGGTTCTCGCCGATCAGTGCGAAGGTCTCAACATCGACCGGGTTAACGCCGTTGTTGGTGAGCGTCGCCGTCGCCGAACCGCCCCGTAGCCGCACGCTGACCGGAGCGCGCACATTGCCTGCCGCGCGCGGCAGCACCTGCCAGGGCATCGTCAAGTCGTTCGCCGTCCCCGGTGCATCGAGCGTCAGGTGCCCGTCGTACTCGACGAGCGTCAGCACATCGCCATTGCCGCCGTTCAGACCGGAGTTCAGCGTCCAGAACGGCAGTTTCGTCGGGTCGATCCGCAGCGCAATCGGGAAGGAGCGCTGACTGCGCGGCGGCACCGTAATCGTGGACGGCGCAACCGGCGTGACCGCGCCGGTCGCCGCGTCATTGGCAAACCGGAAAGTCGGATTGATGGAGTACGTTAGCGGCGTATTGCCATAGTTGCGCACCACCACCGTGCGGCGCAGCGTCGTCTCGCGGGTGAGATCGACCATGCCGAACGACAGCGCCCCGCCGCGGCTCACGCTCTCCCAGGCGCTCGCCTGCGACGCCACGGCGCGATCAATGCGCACCTCGCCGCCGCCGATGCGTGTAATCGGTGCGAGGCTGGATCCGACAAAGACTTGCGGACCATTCAGAATACTGGTCTCTGCCGTGTTCATCAGGCGCGCCTTCAGTTCCCATGGCGAGAGTTGCCAGTTGGTGGCGTTCATCAACAGCGCTGCCGCGCCGGCAACAACCGGCGCCGCGCCGGAGGTGCCGCCGAACGGTTCAACACCGTCACCGCTGCCGGCTACCGCCGAGATCGAAGCGCCGGGCGCGCCGATCTCCGGTTTGATGATCTGGCCATACATCACCTGGTTGCCGTAGAACATCTGGCCCATCACCGGACCACGCGACGACGTGCCAACTACGCTGCCCACCGAACTCTGCGGATTAGCGCCATCGACCGTGGCGACATTGCCAACCCGCGCCTTGAGCGCCGTTCCAGCCGCCTGCGTAATCGACAGCGTTGGAACGGTCGGACTACCGCCGCCGAACCCAAACGATGGCGGCGCCACACCGGCAGCGTTGTTCGCTACGATGACCGCCACTGCTCCTGCCGCAGCGCCATTGCTCCCTTTGATGCTCACGGCACACGCGCCACGATCCACCAGCAGCACCTGCCCGGTGAGCGAGCCGGCAGGAAACGCTGTGCACCCCAGCGCATTCCCAAGAGAAGCGCCGTAGACCAGATTGCCAGAGATCGCCGTTGTCGGCTCAGGCGCCCATGGCTGCGCAATTCCGAAGACTGTCACACCTGCGACGGTGATCGGGAACGCCTTATCGCGCGGCACGGCTGTCTGCGCCACCGAAAGCGCGCTGCGCGCTGCGGCTGGCGTGCCGGAGATGTAGGGTCGGTCGGCGCTGTTGCCCGCCGAGGCGACCACCAGGATGCCGATTGGCGTGATTGCGTCAACCAGCACGGAGAGATCGTCGTCGTAGTTCTGCCCATACGACGCGCCGAGCGACATGTTGACGATATGGACGTGGTCATCGGTCATCCCGTCGCCGTTCGGGTCCGCCGCGAACTCCAGGCCCTGCAGCAGCGCAATGCCGTTGCACGACGACGACACCGCCGAGCAGACTTTGACGGCGTAGAGATCGACCTTCGGCGCAACGCCCTGTCTGCCGCCGATAATATCGGCAACGTGCGTGCCGTGGCCCTCGAAGTCGATCGGATTGGGATCAGGCGCCAGCGGACCGTTGGGCCACACCTCGCCAACGAAGTCGAAGCCGCCCTTGATACGCGGCGCGCCGGGACCAAACAGCGTCGGATCGGGCGCTGCCGCAGCCGCAGCGCGACAGGCCGGATTCGTGGGATCAGGAGTGATCGTTTCATCACCGCAGTACGCCAGCGCATAGGCTTCAGGCGTGCCGGGACCATCAAAAGCAATATGGGTGTAATCGATGCCGCTGTCGAGCACCGCCACGCGCACGTCTTCGCCTTTGAACGCTAAGTCCTGTACTTCAGGCGACGCGCCGATGTACGGCACAGTTTCGTCCAGGTCGCGCTCGTAGTGGACGACTGCATTGATGCGCGTCACCTCGGCATCACGCGCAATTGCCGGGAGCGCCGCTGCATCAACCTCGACGATCAGCGCGTTGAGACCAATGCGCAGGCGTGCATACTCAGTTGCTGTCGGGTCGATTGCCTGAATGCGGGCAAGCACCCGGTCCTGCTGCGCGCGCACCCGATCAACCTGCGCCAGTTGCGCAGCGCCTTCCTCGACCATCGCCGCCGGGTTTTCGCGCAGGCGAATCACGACTTGTCGACGCCCTGTGGCGTCCTGTAGAGTGGGAGAGAGCACACCACGCGGATTTGTGGTTTCGACCGGAGCATCCAGGCGCAACTGCTCGATGCGCGCCGGATCGATCTGAGGGGGCGCGACTTGCGCCGTCGCCGGAGCGACCGACGCAAACGCCAGCAAGAGCGCGAGCGCTACTGCCAGCACGCGGAAAGGGTTTTGTCGACTCATAACACCTCTTCCTTGTTGCAGAACGACACCATTGTCTGAACGATATGCCTGATGCTTGCAAGGATGAACGACCCTATCCCGATAGGCTCACATTGTTGTGTCGAGCTGAACCGACCTCCTTTCCAGCTCATACTCCACTGCAACACCTGCGCACACCACAAACTTGATGCGCCAGCAGTTGCACCATGTGCCGGATTGATAATTTGTGTCTTAAGTGATGCACATTCATTATATCTGTCTTGTCGAGACCTCCCAGGAACGTCTTCCGGCATGGAAAACCGGGCTTTATGGCGTCCTGATGGTGACAGTCGCGGATCGTGCGAAAACGGAGAGATGAAAAGATTGTTACCTGAAGTGACCGTCACCCCGGGTCATCCGCCCCGACCCGCCGGTGGTTTGCGGGCGGAAGTGACCGTCACCAGGGGGCGCCGGGCAGTGTACGGGTCATCCGCCCCGACCCGCCGGTGGTTTGCGGGCGGAAGTGACCGTTACCAGGGGGCGCCGGGCAGCGTGCGGGTCATCCGCCCCGACCCGCCGGTGGTTTGCGGGCGGAAGTGACCGTCACCAGGGGGCGCTGGGCAGTGTGCGGGTCATCCGCCCCGACCCGTGGGTGGTTTGCGGGCGGGGCGGCGCTGGCGGATGTGACGGTCACCAGGG
>NZ_JBYNRX010000095.1:0-8261 GCF_057785375.1 Roseiflexus sp. | reverse complement strand
AAAAGGTAAAAGGTAAAAGGCAAAAGGCAAAAGGCAAAAGGTAAAAGGCGCAAGGTCAGGGGCAAGCGGCGAGAGAGGAGTAGAGACCAGGAAACCAGGTTCTTAGTTCTCAGTTCTTAGTTCTCAGTTCTCGGTTCTCAGGAGGAACATAGATGACATTCAATACCAACCGACTTACACAAAAATCCGAAGAAGCATTACTGGCAGCGCAAAGCCTGGCGGAGCGCAACGGCAACAGTCAGGTCGAGCCAGAGCACCTGTTGCTGGCGCTGCTCGAACAGACCGATGGCGTCGTACCGCAGGTGTTGGCAAAACTCAACGTAGCCGTTGGCGTACTGGTGCAGCAACTGCGCGCCGAGATCAATAAGTTCCCGCGGGTCAGCGGCGGCGGGGTGCAACTCCAGTACTCGCCGCGTATGCGCACGGTCGTTGTGCGCGCCGCCGACGAAATGCCGCAGTTCGGCGACGAATACATCAGTACCGAGCATCTGCTGCTGTCGATCCTGCAGCATGCTGGCGGCGGCGCCGAGCGTGTGCTGCGACAGGCGGGCATCACGCGCGATAGGCTGCTCCAGGCGCTGCGCGAAGTGCGCGGCAGCCAGCGTGTCACCAGCCCGACGCCGGAAGGCACCTATGCGGCGCTTGAACAGTATGGGCGCGATCTGACCGAACTGGCGCGGCGCGGCAAACTCGACCCGGTGATCGGGCGCGACGAGGAGATCCGCCGCGTGATCCAGATTCTCAGCCGCCGCACGAAGAACAACCCGGTGTTGATCGGTGAGCCAGGCGTCGGCAAAACCGCAATCGTCGAAGGTCTGGCGCAGCGCATCGTGCGTGAAGATGTGCCCGAAGCACTGAAGGACAAGCGCATTATTGCGCTCGACATGGGCGCGCTGATCGCTGGCGCCAAATACCGCGGCGAGTTCGAGGAGCGCCTCAAAGCAGTGCTGAAGGAGATTCAGGAGCGCGACGACGTCATTTTGTTCATCGACGAGTTGCACACCGTCGTTGGCGCTGGCGCCGCCGAGGGCGCAATGGACGCCAGCAATATGCTCAAGCCGATGCTGGCGCGCGGCGAACTGCATATGGTCGGCGCAACCACGCTCGACGAATATCGCAAGCATGTCGAAAAGGACGCGGCGCTCGAACGGCGCTTCCAGCCGGTTATGGTCGATCCGCCGTCGGTCGAGGACACGATCTCGATCCTGCGCGGTCTGAAGGAGCGCTATGAGACCCATCACGGCGTGCGCATCACCGATGCCGCAATTGTTGCAGCAGCGATGCTGTCGGATCGCTACATCTCCGACCGCTTCCTGCCGGACAAGGCAATCGACCTGATCGACGAAGCGGCAGCGCGCCTGCGCATGGAAATCACCAGCGACCCGCAGGAACTGGACGATCTGAAGCGGCGCATCATGCAACTCGAGATCGAGCGTGAGGCGCTGAAGAAGGAGAAGGACAAAGCCAGCAAAGAGCGCCTTGAGAAACTGGAGCAGGAGCTGGCCAATCTGCAGGAGCAGCGGCGCGCTGTCGAAGCGCAACTCCAGCGCGAACGCGAGCAACTGGCGCGGGTGCAGCAACTGAAAGAACAGATCGATCAGACCCGCGTCGAGATCGAGCGTGCACAGCGTGTGTACGACTACAACAAAGCAGCGGAATTGCAGTACGGTCGGCTCAACACCCTGGAGCGCCAACTGGCGGAGATCGAGGAACAGATCCGCGCCTCAGGCGGCGGCATGTTGCGCCAGGAAGTGACCGAACAGGATATTGCCGAGATCGTCTCGAAGTGGACGGGCGTGCCGGTCGCCAGACTGCTCGAAGGCGAAATCGAGAAACTGGTGCGCATGGAAGAGCGCCTGCACCAGCGCGTCATCGGGCAGGACGAAGCGGTATCGGCGGTGGCGAATGCTGTGCGGCGCGCGCGCGCCGGGCTGCAAGACCCCAACCGACCGCTTGGCTCATTCCTGTTCCTGGGTCCCACCGGCGTCGGCAAGACCGAACTGGCGCGCGCGCTGGCGGAGTTCCTCTTCGACGACGAGCAGGCGATGGTGCGCATCGACATGTCGGAGTACATGGAGAAGCACACGGTCGCGCGGCTGATCGGCGCGCCTCCGGGGTATGTCGGCTACGAAGAGGGCGGTCAGTTGACCGAAGCAGTGCGTCGCAAGCCCTACTCGGTCGTGCTGTTCGATGAAGTGGAGAAGGCGCACCACGATGTGTTCAACGTCCTGCTCCAGATTCTAGACGACGGGCGTCTCACCGACGGGCATGGGCGCGTGGTGAATTTCAAGAACACCGTGATCATCATGACCAGCAACATCGCTAGCCCGACGATCCAGGAACTGGCGCAGCGCGGCGCGTCGCAGGACATTATTCGCGCCAGTGTGATGGAGGAACTGCGCATGCAGTTGCGACCGGAGTTCCTCAACCGGATCGATGAAATCATCGTTTTCAAGCCGCTGTCACGCGAACAGATCGGGCAGATCGTCGAGATTCAACTCAACCGGCTGCGGAAACTGCTGGCGGATCGCAAGATCGAGCTCGAACTCAGCCCCGCAGCGCGCGAGAAACTGGTTGCCGAAGGGTACGACCCGGTGTTCGGCGCCCGGCCATTGAAGCGGGTCATCCAGCAGCGCATCCAGAACCCGTTGGCGCTGTCCTTGTTGCAGGGCGAGTTTCGCGACGGCGATACCGTGTTGATCGACGTAGCGCCCAACGGATCGTTTTCCTTCGAGCGCGCCGTCGTCGTCTCGTAGGGGCAGGTCTCAGACCTGCCCCGACCCTCCATAGGTCACGGCGCAATACCCCACATTGCCATCTGATCCTCTGCGCGTATGCGCCATTCCGATGCAGGGGCGAGATCGGCGGCGCGGATCAGGGCGCTGCGCGCCGCCGTGCGATCCCCTAGCGCCGCCAGCGCCCGCCCGTAATGATAGGCGACTTCGGCGCTTACGGGATCGAGCGCCTGCGCCTGCGCCGCTGCATCGCGCGCGCCTGCCGCGTCGCCGCACGCCAGGCGCGCCTGCGCCAGCGCCAACCATGCCTGTGAATTCTCCGGCAGCCACGCAACTGCTTCGACAGCCGCAGGAATACCCTGTTCACAGATCTGCAACGAGGTCTTCAGATGATACTGCGCCTGCACCAGCGCATACGTTCCGCGCAGCGCCGGCGGCGCAATCCGGCGCGCTTCGTCGTATGCCGCCGCTGCCGCCGGATAATCACGCTGCGCAGTGTGCCATTCTCCCAGCGCCAGCAGCACATCCGGGTCGTTCGGCGCAATGCGACGCGCCTCCTGAATCTCGGCAAGCGCCGCCGGCGCATCACGCACGGCAAGGTGCGCCAGCGCCAGCAGCGTCCGTGGTCGCGGATCGTCGGGTGTGTCCAGCGCAAGATCACGCAAACGCGCCAGCGCCACTGCAACATCGCCATTCGATAATTGCGCATACGCGGAATATGCTTCCGCCGCCAGCGTTGGTGTTCCACGTTCGCGCGCCATGGCAAACTGCTCCTCCGCCAGCGGCGTCCACCCGATATCCAGATAGACCTGTCCCATCAATTGCGGGCGGATCGCCTCATCAGACGCCAGGATCGCTGCGATCTGCGCGACATCCGGGCGCGGCAGCGGGCGCAGCGGCACGGCAAGCGGCTGTTCGCGCGGACGAGTCCCGTGCTCCTCTGTGACCGCCCGACGCAGCTCCTGCCACGCGCTGACCGGATCATGGCCAGCGCGCAACGTGGCAATTCGCGTATGCGCAACTCTGCGCCACGAGTCGGGCAGACCAGCCGCAAGCGCCGCATGGTACCCGGCTTCTGCACCGGCATAATCGTTATGGCGCAAGCGCTCTTCCGCTTCTAATGCAAGACGCAGCCCATACAACGCAGAAGAAGGAGAAATCTGCGTCCACATGCGCGCTGCTTCATCGGCATACCCCATACGTGCTGACATGCGTCCCTGATAGAGGCGCGCCAGCGCGGTATCGGCATCGTTCAACCCCAGTCGCAGCGCCCAGCCAAACTCGCGGCTAGCAGCCATCTCCTCGCCGCGCACGGCCAGCGCTATGCCCAGCCGCAGCCGCGCAGGAGCAAAATCGGGCGCGCGCGTTGCCAACGCATGGTAGGTGTGGAACGCCTCGTAATACCGTCCTGCAATGAAGAGCGCATCCGCCTGCCGTAACGCATCGTATGTGTCGGGCTGAAACGCTAGGCGCGCCGCCAGGAGCGTCGCTGCTAGTATAAGAGTAATCTGGATAAACTGGATGCTTTGAAACTTCACGGGTTAGAGAACCGAGAACCGAGAACTGAGAACCAAGAACCGGGAATCGGGAACCGGGAACCAAGAACCAGGAACCAGGAACCGATACCAATGCGCGGTCATTCTTACCATACTGCCTCTATGCCGTTACTCGCCGTTTCGTGCAAACCGGGCGCTCGAACATCGTAAATGACCGACCGCCACATGGTATCAGCCTCCCTCCGCACAGACGCAGGGCTGGCGCCGGGCATCCATACGCACCGTGGTAAGAGGCATCGTCGCCTGCACAATTGCATTGCCGTCGTTAGACATCCATGCGCACCGGGAAGGGCGCTTCAGCGCCCTTCGCACCGTTAGCCCGACGCTTGAGCGTCGGGCGGGCGCGCGCCGGATGGACGCGCGTCGGGCGGGCGCGCACCGGATGGACGAACGCGCATCGGGCGTCGGGCGCGCTCCTACATCTCGCGTTCAACGTTCAACCTGCCCCCTCGCTTCTCACGCCTCTTGCCTCGCACCTCACGCCTGCTTCACACATTGTTTACAACTTCGGCTCGATTTTGCAACCAAATCGCAACTGTTCTCATGCCCTTTTCTGTAGTATAGTCGAAGTGGTATGCGCCTGCCACGTATGCGGCAATATGTTCGTGTGGCAGGCGTTCACATCGCGTCGTCCGGTCTCCTCTTCAGCGCAAGGTGGTTCGCATGGCAATAACCCACACTTCACATCGCGCTCGACGCCTGCAGGCGCGCCGCTGGGCGGCAGTCGCCGCCATCGCTCTGATGCTCTCGACGCTACTCGCCCTGTTCGGCGCGCGCGTTGCCGGCGCCGTGGGCAATTTGACGGTGCGAGTCTATACCGATAGCAATCGCAACGGGCAATACGACAGCGGTGAACCTGGACTGAGCGGAGTGCCGGTATCGGTGTTCAATACCGACAATAACCTGCTCTATTCGGTGAACACCGACAGTTCCGGGCTGGCGACCTTCCCCAACGTGCCCAACGGCGCTTACCGCGTTGAGGTGACGAACCCCGGCAACGGCGCGCCCAACGGGACTGTGATCTCGCTGCCAGGATCGACGACGCCAGGGCAGGACAACGCCCTAGTGTTTTTTGTGACGATCAACAATGCACCGGTTCAGCGCAATGTCGGTTTGCGGTCGCTCGACGCTTCCGGCATCGATTCCGGGGCGCCCGCCGGCTTCCGCACCATCGTCGTGCGCGCCTGGGACGACCAGGACGCCAATGGCATTCAGGACGCCGGTGAACCCGGGCTTTCCGGTTTGACGCTTGGATTATACAACCCCTCGAATGTGTTGGTTGGCACAGCCACCGCCGGACCAGACGGCACCTACCGTTTTGTGGACAATGTCCCGGCAGGTGTCAGCAACTACACTATCCGCGTCACCGGCGGCATTCCTGCCGGCTGGGTGCTGACGACGCCCAATGCGAACTTCGACAGTGAGGATCGGCGCGACTCCGATGCGCAGCTTGTTTCCGGCGAGCCGCGCATTACCGTTCCCAATGCACTGCGCGGTGTGAATGACGATAGTCTGGACGTCGGCTTCGCGCGCGGCGCCGTGAGCGGCTTCGTCTGGCGCGACCTCGACCAGAACGGTCTGCGCGATCCGGGTGAGCCGTTCATCAATGGCGTGACCATCGAACTGCGCGACTCGTCCAATATGCTCATTGCTACACAGACAACACGCTCCATCGCTAACGATCCTTCCAACCGCGCCGGGTTTTTTGAGTTCGTGAGCGTGCCGCTGACGGCAACGTACCGTGTGCGCATTCCGAATTCCGAGTTCAATGACCCCACCGATCTGCTCTTTGGGCACGCGACGCCGCCCAACTCGACGGCAACCCCGCCTGCAATCGGCGATCAAGGGCTGATTAACGGTACAGCAGATGGTCCCGTAGTTATCGGCGCCGGTGATTTCCTCCAGACGCCTGATTTTACCCTGAATGCGACTAATCGCCGCAACGAGACCTCGAACTTCGGTCTCTACGCCGGTACGGTCGGCGATTTCGTCTGGCACGATGTGAACCGCAATGGCATCGTCGATCCAGCCGAATCGACGCTTGGTTTGGCAAATGCGCTGGTCTTTGTGGATTTGAATGGCAACTGTCAGATCGACACAGGCGAACCACAGACGACCACTGATCTCAACGGGAACTATCTCTTTGACAGCCTGCCGCTTGGTATTACCTACACGGTGGTTCTCGCGGCCTCCAACTTCGCGCCTGGCGGCGCTCTCGAAGGGCTGGGCTACACCACCGGCGCTGCGTGTGGTTCAACTGAGGGTGTGGTTATTACCACCACGCTCCTGACCGCAACCGTTCCAGCGGATTTGAATGTTGATTTTGGCATTGTGCGCGCCGAGATCGGCAACTTTGTCTGGGAAGATGACAATGGCAACGGCATCTTCGATCTGAGTGAAACGGGCATTCCGAGCGTTACGGTTCAACTCTACGGCGCCGGACCGGACAACACCTTCTTCACTGCCGATGATGTGACCGTCGGTCTCTCACAGACGACAAACGCGAGTGGTATTTATACGATCACCGATATCATCTCCGGCACGTACTACGCCACGTTCGACCTGAGCGCACTCGCGCCGGCATACGTGGCGAGCGTCTACACGCCGACAGGATGGTTGGACGTCGATCCGCAAGCCAGCAGTTCTGACGATGTGAACGATGTGCGCGCGTTCGTCGGCGGGCGCGTCTGGCGCACTCCAACCTTTACAATTGCGCGCGGCAGTCAGAACCCTGGCGTCGATGCGGCGGTTTACCGTCCGGCATCCCTCTCAGGGCGCGTCTTCTTCGACCAGAACGGCAATAACCGGGATGAAACCTCGCCTGAGCCGGGACTGGCGAATTTCACCGTCAATCTGCTCCGCGCCGCCGATAATACGCTGGTGGCGACCACAACAACCGCTCTCGATGGCAGCTACACCTTCAGCAGCGTCGCTCCGCTCATCTATGTGGTTGAGATCGTGCGCCCCGACCCGGCAAACTGGTCGTTCGTCACGCCCAACATCCCCTCAGCCGGCGACCCGCTTGCCAGTGATGTCGATGCAACGGGGCGCACCGGCGTTCTGACGGTGACCTCGGGGATCACCGTGACCGACGTTGATGCCGGTTTGCGCGGGAACAACATCGTTCAGGGCTACGTCTTCTTCGACCGCGACGGCAGTTTCACGCAGACTGCCAATGATCAGGCGCTGAATGGCGCAACCGCGACGCTAACCGTGACGGTCGCTACTGTTAATCTGACGACGACCTACACACTGACTGCCACAACTACTGGACCTAATCCAAACTACTCGTTCACCGGTCTTCCTGGCGGGACAGCAGGCGTGACCTATACGCTGGCGTTCGATCCGCCAGATGGTACGTACACCGCCTCGCTCGCCGATGTCGGCGGCAATGACGCGCTCGATAGCGATGGACCGGTCATCACTGTGACCGGTGCAACGGTTGGCGTCAGCAACACGCTGGACTACGATCAGGGGTACTGGCGCCCGGTCACCGTGCGCGCCCGCATTTTCGATGAGATCACGAACCTGCCCCCCGATAACGTATACGATGCGGGCGACACCGGCATCACCACCGCAACGGTGACGATCACCACCACCAACGGCGCAGTGACGCCGCTCGGCAGCAGCGGAATCGATTCGACCGGCGTGGTGACCTTCACCCTGCCGCCGACGACCACGACCTACTGGCTGAATGTGCCGACCCCTGCCGGGTTTACGCCATCACCGGGGAATACTGGTGTGCTGGAAGTCAATACGCCAAGCCCGCTGCTCGCTAATGATACCGCGCCGTCGCCAACGACCGAGTTTCAGTTCGGCTATTTCCGCGCTGCGACAGTGACCGGCACGGTGCGGTTCGACCGCGATGCGGACAACATTCTGTTTAGCGACAATGAGCCGGGGATGCAGGGGGTGACGGTGACGCTACGGTTGGGCGGCAGTGACGTGCTGACGACCACGACCGACGCGA
>NZ_JBYNRX010000094.1:0-43875 GCF_057785375.1 Roseiflexus sp. | reverse complement strand
GGACTGGCGCTGGCGGACTATCGCGCCCGATCGGACCAGAAGACGAGCGCGTCACCGGACTAAACGCCGCACGCGCTAGACCGCACCGGAGCGCATCGTCCCCGGCACGGGCGCGCTGACGCTGGCGCCGCACGACGCCGTGGCGCGGCAGGCGTGGGCGCCGCGCGGCGGCGATGAGTCGGAACAGGACGGCGCCACCGCGCGCAGCGGCGCCGTTGCAGCGCCTGCTGGACAGAACACTGCGCCGCCGGGGCGGCCTCCGACGGCGCCAGCCAATCCGCAGGCGCTCAATCGCTACGCCTATGCGCTGAATAACCCGTTGAAGTATGTGGATCCCACGGGGCATTGGGTCATTACTATCACGCTTCCTTCGCTCAGACTTGGAGCAGGAGTCGGCGGGTCGTTGAATTACGGCATCGCTATTGATGGCTATGGACAGATCCACACATTCAGCGGCAGCAGTCACGGGGTGACGGTGGGATGGATGGCAAGCCTATCCGCTGGCATGATGGTCTATCCGCAACTGGAACGAGTCGACGCCATCGGCGGCGATGGCGTCCAGATTGGGACAAGCGGCGGCTATCTTGGCCGACTCGGATTTGATGTCGCTAATCCTAACGACCCGAACTGGGGCATCGGTCTCAGCCTGGGCGTGTCGCCGCCCGTGGCAATGGGGGAATACCACATCGAAGTCACACACACTCTGGTTGATCCTGGCGGTGAGTATCCGCGACCTGGACAACGTGATCCATGTGTGGATCGACCAGGATACTGTGGTGATACTGGCGTGCCGCTTTCGCCCCGGATCGCGATCCATCCCGCCCGCACTCCTACGCCGCTGCCACCATAGGGTGCATGGGTTGCGAATGGGGCATATGGCAGGACCCAATTCTGCAACGGATTGGAAGCGCTCTGCTGCTTCAGAATGATGATAACCAAGATGATTGCGCTAACGACCCAACTCTCGTTGAGCGAATGCGTCAACCGTATCCAGCAGGCGACTGGCGGCCATGGATTGGCTGGAGGATTCCTCAAGGGCGGCCAGATGATCGGTGATGTGCATCATCGAATGGTGCGTCTTCGTACCACGAAAGGGTACTACGCGAATAGTTTCTCACCGGAGTTCGTAGGTCAATTCGTGGAACGCGACGGAGCAACGCTCCTGGTTGGTCGCTTTCGGCGGCGAACAATTATCCTGGCGCTGATCGCCGGCATTGCCGCAATGCTTCTTTTTATGAGCATCTCTGGGCAATCGCTGGTTCCCTTGCTCTTCCTGCTTTTCTTTGGTCTGTTTGTCCTGGCTGGATTTGGTCTGGCCAAGGATGAAGAACGGCAGATTATCGCGTGGCTCTGCACAACGTTAGATGCAACGATGACAACACCAGAAAACCTCTGACAGAAGCAGATGATGCGAGGCAAACTGAGGCGCTGACAATGCCCCGGCGCGGGCGCGCTGACCCTCGCGCCGCACGACGCCGGGGCGCGGCAGGCATGGGCGCAGCGCGGCGGCGTTCCCGCGACGCCGCAGGAGCTCAACCGGTACGCCTACGCGCGGAACAACCCGCTGCGGTACACCGATCCGGCGGGGCATCATCCGTGCGTCGCGCTGCTGGCGGGCGGTCCGGTCGGCGCGGGCGTCGCTGCGAGTTGTGCGCTCTTCTTCCTGGGCGTCGTTGCCATCGGCTACTTTACGGGCGAGGCGATCCGCCACGCGGTGGAGGAGGGGGCGGGACTGCCGCCGCCGCTCAGCGCTGATACCGGCGGGCAACCGGCGAGTCCGGGCGGGTTGGATCCGAACGATCCCGATAACCTTTCCTCATTGGCAGCCAATCGGGATGCCGTCGAGGTGCGCCAGGCGCAACATCAGACCTCAGGCAGCGGGAAGGAGTACGAAGCGTTTCTCCAGCGCCGCCTCGGTGGATGCGGACCCTTCGAGGCGCGCATCGTCAGGCAAAGCTTCCGTGAATTCGATGGCGCCTATGCCAACAGTCGTATCTGGTATGAAGCCAAAGCCTGGGATTGGTCACAGGTGGACATCCAACGTTTCTTCTCCATTACGGGACAACAAATCCGAATCGCCCACACTGCCGGACGGGAATTTCAACTCGTCTCGCGTCATCCCATTCCTGATGCCGTCAAGCAATGGCTCACAAAACAAGGAGCGACATTTCTGGAAATGCCAATGCCATAATGCCATAACACACGCGGGTTCTTTAGCATCGCTGCAGTGGAAGCGCATTGTTCTCGTTCCATAGCCCTGAATAGGTGATAGTATTCATCAAGGAGCGTCACATGACCTGGCACGCCAGCATTGCGATTGATTTCGAGGATCCTGTCAGCAACCCACTCGATGTGATCGCCGAATTATTAAATCACGGATGGAAAACAGGAGGGATGTATCTTCCTCTCGGAGACGATGGGATGTATAAATGGGAAATAGTCGACCACGATGAATGGACGCACGCAATCGAAGAGATGAGGCATAAAGTTCAAAAAAGAGAAGATATTGGAGTTATTCTTCAGCACAACAGTGCAGATGACATCGTAGGCGTGCAGTTTGTGTTTGTGCAAGAATATCGTCGTATGTTTGCCAATATCAATGGATCAACACGTGTTATGCTGCCCGGGAGCGGCGGAGTGACCGACTTCAGCTGGTATCTCTCAAAAATAATACCATCATTGGTTGCATCACAAGTAACGATTTCTCGTCTGGAATGCATCGATCTCCCCTAACGGACGCAGACCGGCGCGCAGCGCCGTCTGCTTATAGCAGCGACCACAGTGACGGATCTCCCGCGTATAGGCGCTGGCGCCGCACGACGCGGGGGCGCGGCAGGCGTGGGCGCAGCGCGGCGGCGTCCCCGCCACGCTGCAGGAGATCAACAGCTGCCGGAGCGACCTGATCCTGACCTTGATACCGATAAACCGCACGAAGCGCCAACCCGTGTGCGCATTAAGGATGAGTTTGGTGTGCGGTTGCAACGCCTTGATCCGCGCGCCGCAGGGGACTGGGTTGATCAACACGGTCGCGTTTGAGAAGGCGTAACCGCCGTTGTACGACAAAAGGACGCGCAGTTCATTCGTGCTGTTCAGCGTCATTTCCTGAAGGATGTGGACTATGTTGTGATCGATCTCACCGACATAGCCTAGGCGGATTTCAGTCGAGCACTAGTGTTGCGTGACTCGATCCTGCGTTCATCACCCCAATGGAGGCAACGGGCGGGAGAGATCAAGTGGTTAGGCGTGCCGGTTCCATAGCAGTCGACGCGCACCGGCATTGATGGCGGATCGCCGTAGCGCGGCGCATCAACCGTTCCGTAAATAGTCCCATGCCAGTAGAGATAGCGAAGGGTATAAGCATGCTTTCCAAACCCTGTCTTACCTGGTTGCATTGTGTGCTTGTAGGAGGATCCTATGTCAGGAACGCTTATCATTCGCGAAGATGCGGTATGGATGCCTGCTTCGGCATACTATATACCTGTAATGACATTAATTGCAGGCAAAGTGTCAACGGTTGATCCGGCGTTGGCGGCACGGATTGATGTTTCGCAAGCAGGGGAGCATATTTCCATCGAAGATCTGACAACCGAGGAGATGCGCCTGCTCTACCAGTCAGTTAGTCTCATCGTCGTCGATCTGCTGAATCGATCCGATGAAGACAGTCTATGGTACGTGTTTTATCTGATAGAGATGATGGCGTTTCCGGCGAGCGATCATCGCGTAAATATCAATAAGGAGGTCATTATCCCACAGAATAATGATAGTTTCGTTGTTATTCCGGGAATGGTCGTTTTCATTTTTCTAGCGATTTGTATGCTCGTTGCAGCAAAACACCAAGAAGATGTCACTAAATACCGAAAGATATTAAGAGAATGTCTCAAGGATGTTGATCATTTCAGGAGTCAGATGCACAATATTCCACAGGCGCTCTATCTCAGGGCGCTTGAATGGCTCAGAAGCAGATATCGAGAAGGCGGCGATATTCAGGATCCGCAGTTTCTCCACACCCTGCAAGCGGGCATGCGCACGCTGTGGAACGTGCTACATGCTCGTGAGTGATAGATCATCAATCGCGGCGCATTCTTCCGCGAAATACCCTAGACAGGAGGGATGTGTTGAGTCGAATGTGCAGCATCGAGGTCCGGCTCTATCACCGACTGGCGCAGCCGACCCGGGTGTTTCTGCGCCTGCTCGCAAGCGGATGGCGCCTCAGTTATCGTCCTGGCGACCTTTTCCTGTACATCCCGTTTGGTACTGACGATGACGACCTGGCAGCAGCGCCCGCTAACGCCTTTGCTGCGGTGGAGATGGACCGCAAGGTTGCGGCGCAGCAGCGGCTGGGCGTGGAGATGCGTTTTGACGAGACGGGCGCTCTGGTGTATGCGCTTCCCCATACGATCGGATCGGGATGTACATCAACAATCCAGGGAGAAAACGCATGTCGGAGGACTCGCCGGTCACCGATTACAGCTGGTATCTCCGGCATCTCATTCCAGCGCTCGTTGACCACGAGCGGGAAGTTGCCGAAGTGATCTGCAATGATATGACCTAAAACACATTGCCGGGTGCAGCGCAAGACACGGGAAAGGAAACCATGATGCCGCGAGTCTGTCGCATCAAGACACTCCTGGATCACCCCCTCGCGCAGCCGATCCAGACGTTCACACGGCTCCGCGAAGGCGGGTGGCAGCCTGGGTTCGCCCCCGATGGACGGATCCAGTATCTTCCGTTTGGCGAGGATGATGACGATTGGCAAGAGGCTGACTCTGATGCATTTGCCAGGGTGCTGCTGGAGATGGAGCGCAAAGTTGCCGCCCAGCAGCGCTTAGGGCTGGTCATGCACTACGATGCGACCAGTTGCTCCATCAGTGTGCTTCCCCCGTATGACCGGATTGAATGGGTGGGAGGCAGAGGTTGGCGTTATCGCCTACGTGCTTCCGCCGTATGACCGGATTGAATGCCACATCGACAGGCCAGGGCGCAAACGCCTCACGGCAACCTCGGCGATCACCGATTACAGCTGGTATGTGCGTCATATCACGCCGGTTATCGTTGCGGACGAACGGATGATATCCGAGGTGCACTGCCACGACATGGCGTAGAACCGCGATGCTCGCCCGAATCGACATCTGAACCAGGGAAGCGCAACCCTTGCAACGCGCATCCCAACCAGGTATACTGACCGCGCGACAACCCGCGTGGCGAGGGAAAGACGGCTATGACTTCCGTATCGTATACACCACAACTTCGCATAGCCACAGAAGACGATGAAACCATCGTCAACCTCCAACCGCTCCAGGGACTCTGGACGGTGGAGCAATACCTGGCGCTCACCGACCATAGCCGCCGCTTACTTGAGTATGTCGATGGCATCATCGAGGTTTTGCCTATGCCAACCGACCGGCATCAGGTCATCTCGCGATTTCTGCTGTTCGCTCTTTATGCGTACATTCAGCCGCTGGGCGGCACGGTCTTGTACGCTCCCCTCCGCCTCCAGATCCGTGAGGGCAAGTTTCGCGAACCGGATCTGCTGCTGGTGCGCCGCGCCGATGACCCGCGACGTCAGAACCGGTACTGGCGGGGCGCCGACCTTGTGATTGAAATCGTGAGCCCTGATGATCCCGAACGTGATACTGTCGTCAAACGCACCGACTATGCCGAAGCTGGCATCCCGGAATACTGGATTATCGAACCCCAGGACGAACGCATCTCCGTGCTTACGTTGCACGGCAACTCCTATGCAGAGGACGGCGTCTACCATCGGGGTGAACAGATCAAATCTGCGCTCTTGCCAGGGTTGACGATTGCAGTGACTGACCTCTTCGACGCCAGGTGATGGGCGTTGAACGTATCGTTGTCTTCATTACGCCCGTTCCTCCACCCTGGCGTGCAGGCGGTTCATCTCACCGGAGAGCATTGTCCCTGGCGCAGGTGCGCTGACACCGGAGCGAGGAGAGACGGTTGAACTCGGAAGCGCTATCAACGACAGTGCGCTATCTCAAGGTGATGGCGCGCGCAACCCGCCTCCGTATCCTGGGCATTCTTGCCGATGGGGAGCGGCGCGAACTGATCGCAGCCGGGCTTACGCAGCGCGATGGCGGCATCTACTGGCGCGTGGATTGACGTATGCCAGACGGATGGCATGCGATGGCGCAATGATCATATATAATTGCCCTCAGACAGCGCGCACGTTCAGCCTGCGCGCCTGCATCCGCGTCTATCACCCTCCAGGAAGACACCCATGGCGATTGATATCGTTCTGCCGCAGATCGGCGAAAGTATGACCGAAGCCACGATCGGGCGCTGGCTCAAGCGCGTCGGCGACCGCGTCGAACGCTTCGAGGCGCTGGTGGAAGTCGAAACGGATAAGGTCTCAACTGAAGTCACCTCGATCACCAGCGGCGTTTTGCTCGAAATTATCACCCCGGAAGGCGCCACTGTGCCGGTCGGCACGTTGCTGGCGCGCATCGGCGAACCGGTGGAAGCGACTGGAAGTGCGGCGCCGGCGCCGCTTCGGGAAGTAATAGCCACGCCAGAACCGGCTCGCACCCGCCGCGGCAATGGCCCGCCAATCACGCCGGTTGTGGCGCGTCTTGCTGCCGAGTATGGCATCGATCTGAGCCAGATCCGCGGCACCGGCGCCGGCGGGCGTGTGAGCAAGAAGGACGTGCTGCGCTATATCGAGATGCAACAGGCGGCTGCCGCTCCAATGACTGAAGCGCCATCCGCGCCTTCACCCGCGACACGCGAAGCGCCCCCTGCCGCGCCTTTTCCCACAGCGCCTCCTCCGGCGCACGAAGCGCCCCCCGCCGCACCTGTCTCTGAAACGCCGCCTGCTCCGCCAGCCACGCCGCGCGCGCCTGCTGCGCAACCGCTGCCCGATGATGCGACCCTCACACCGTTGACAACCATGCGCCGTGTGATCGCCGATCATATGGTGCGCTCCCTGCGCGACGCCCCGCAGGCAACGACGGTTTTCGAGGTCGATATGGGGCGCGTGCTGGCGCACCGCGACCGGTATCGCGCTTCCTTTGAACAACAGGGCATCCGGTTGACCCTGACGGCGTATGTGGCGCAGGCGGTTGCGACTGCGCTGCGCCGTGTTCCGGCATTGAACACACGCTTCACCGATGAGGGGATCATCACCTACCGGCATATCAATATCGGCGTGGCAGTCGCGCTCGAAGACGGATTGATCGTTCCTGTGCTGCGCGATGCCGACGAGAAAAGCCTGGCCGGTATTGCGCGCGCCCTCAACGACCTGACTGAACGCGCCCGCACACGCCGGCTGCAACCGGACGACACCGAAGGTGGCACGTTCACCATCTCCAACCACGGCGTTGGCGGCAGTCTGTTTGCCACACCGATCCTTAACCGCGGGCAGAGCGGCATTCTGGGAGTCGGCGCAGTGGTCAAACGGCCGGTCGTTGTGACCCATGAGGGGAGTGATGCGATTGTCATTCGTCCGATGTGCTACCTGTCGCTGACGTTCGACCACCGCGCCTGTGATGGAGCGACCGCCGACGCGTTTCTGATGGCGGTCAAAGAGGTTCTCGAAACCTACCCGGAGCAGTGATGCTCTCGCTTACGGCGCCACTGTCGGCGTCGGTTCGGCGCGCGGCACGACGCACATCAATTCAGTTGGAACAGTAGTTGGGGCCACACTGCTGAGATTGATCAACCGCTCCGTGCCATACTGATAGGTGCGGATCGGAAGCGGGCGGTCGCTTAACCGCAAGCGGACGCTGACCTGGTACTCACCCGGCCGCTCCGGTCCAACCAGCATGTCGATCCGGTAGATGCCATTGGGCGCCACGCTTCCTCCACTGACCGCACGCTTTCCAAAGTAGAGCAGAAATGACTCACGCGGCGGTCCAATGCCGGTGATTACAATCCGGTCGCCCGAACGACACTCGAACCGCACCAGTTCCGCCAGCGAAACTTCTGGCGTGGGCGTCGTCGCAGGCGGCGCCGGAGGCGGCTGCGGCGGCGGTGCAGGAGGCGGCGCCGGCGCGACGGTTGGCAGTGGAAGCGGCTCGGCGGTTGGCGCCGCAGTTGGCGGAGGCAGTGTGGCAGTCGGTTGCGGCGTAGGGGTTGGCGTCACCACAGCGACGGCAACCGACGCCTCTGCGCGAATGCCAAAGCGACTGACCGCCAGAATGCTCAAATCGGGAGGAATAGCCGTCGCGTCGAGAAACTCGAAGGTGCGGCGACCGGATGCAGCCGGCGCCGGCACGCCAAGCGGCAACAATTCGACGCGCTGTGCATTGTCGATTTCATAGATCAGGCGCGCCGGCTGACCGGCGATCTGCGGCGAACGCTCAAAGCGCGGATTGCGAATAATCGGCGGGCGCGTCACGAAATAGACAATCGCCAGCAACGCCAGCAGCGCTATCGGGATAAGCCACGGCGGTATCAGTGCGCGCTGCACAAACTGCGCCGACGACGTCTGGGTTTCGGAACGCTTCTCCGTGCGTGCATGGACCGAAAAACTGCGCGGTTGGGGCGATCCAAACCAGCGGATCGGACCACGCACCACCAACCGATGCTTAAGCGATGCGCCTGGTTCCAGCGCAACCGCATCCTCCTCCAGATTGAACCTCAGCGCCTGTTCATCGTCCTCGCCGGCAACCATGTAACGCACCGGCACATTGCCAGCGTTGGTCAAAGTCAGGTTATACGCCGCTTTGCGCCAGCCAGCGACACGACGCGGTTTCAATTCCAGCCGATGCTCGGTAAACGCCTGAACATTCCACGTTGCCTGCGCCGTTCCCGCTTCATTTGGACGGCTGCGCGAGCGGGCATACACCGTGACCGGATATGGACCGGCGCGACTCTCCGGCGTGCGCGGCACATTGATGTTGAGCGCAACCGGCGCACGACCGTTCGGCAACAGTTGCGGTTCTGGAAGCGGACCCTGAATCCAGGTCTCCGGCACACCCTGCACTTCGACGCGCAAATGGTCGACGCTATCACCATAGTTGTGCAGCGTCATGCGTAAAACAGATGGCATGCCAGGAGTAAGGGTCATCACATCCTGTTCAAGTTCGACCCCATAGCGGTTCGAACTGAGCGGCGGTTGGGTCACGCCAATCACATCCGGCAGAGCGCCGCCAGACGGCGATGGCGGCGTCTGTGGCGCCGACGCACTGCGCGCGACGCCAGGCGTCGGCATTTGCGTCGGCGCAGCAGTCGGCGGAGTCATCACGGGGGCGCCGAAACTTGGCGTCACCGGCGCCGGTGGGCGGGGCGCCGGTGAAACAGGTGGCGCGACAGGCTGCGGAGGCACGGCGACCGCCGTCGGACCGGGAGCACCATAGACAGCTGGCGCCACCACACTTGCCGCCTGCATCAGCGGTGGGATCAGTCGCAGCCAGTAGGCCCCGATACGCACCGGAGCGCCGCCCTGCCACGGATACCGATCCTGGGGCGGCAGACGCACACCGGCAACGAACGTGCCATTTTTCGATCCGAGGTCGGTAATCGTCACCTGCCGCCCATCCCAGTCGATAAATGCGTGCTCCTCGGAAACGCTCTCATCGGGCAACGCCAGATCATTGCTCTCCGCTCGTCCAATTGCCAGCCCATCGCCGGTCAGATTGACGAGATGCAACGGAGCGCCATTGTTGTCGAGCACCTGCACCTGCGGCATGCTCGACGGCGGCGGCAGCGCCGGAAAACCGGGCGGCGGCGTCGCGATCATGAGCGACTGTGTGGCCGAGACCTGCGGTAGCGGCGTGCTAACCGCCGGCGCCGGTTCTGGAAGAATCGTCACCGCCTCATCAGGCGGAACCACAGACGCCTCTGCTGCACTACCGGCAGTGACGGGAGGGTGCGGCGCCAGTTCCGGCAGCACGGTTTGCATCTCATCAGACGCTTCTAGCGGCGCTGATGCAGCAGAAGCATCAACCGGAGGCGTCTGAGGCGGCGCTTCATCAGCGATCAGCGCCGCAGTCGCGTCAGCGACGGCGTTGACAGGCGCAGGCTCAACCAGCGTCTCTTCGGCGGATGCCAGCGGCGCTGTTGCTGCTGCTTCGCTCTCTTCCGCCTTGATGGCGGTTGCATCGGCTGAAGTCGCCGCCGGCGCCGGTTCGATCACCGTCTCTTCGCCAGAGACCACCATGGTCGCGGCGGCGGGCGGCGCCGGCGGCGCCTCAATGATCGTCACATCAGCGGGCGCTGGCGGGATGGCATGGGCGGCGACGGTCACATCATCGGCGGCGGGACGCTGCTCGATGATCGTCACATCATTGGCGGCGACGGCTGAAATACGCTCACCCATTGCCGCCACCTGCGCTTCGAGCGCCTCTGCGAGATCGCTCATCCGGTCAAAACGATCCGCCGGCGCCGGCGCCAGGCAGCGCGCAACCAGCGCTTCAATCTCTGCAGGCGCATCAGAGCGCACCAGACGCAACGGCGGAATGGCGGTGAGCGGCGGAGGCGAGCCGACGATCATCTCGTACAGCAGCGCCCCAAGCGCATAGCAATCGGCGCGCGGGTCAGGGTCACTGCCGGCGCGCTGCTCCGGCGCGCGATAGGCGGAGGGGTTGGCGGACATCGGAGCGATCAGGCGTGCGATGCCAAAATCGCCAATCTTCAGCAGATAGCCGCCGCCCGCTTCCGGGAAGAGCGCAACACATTCCGGCTTCAGCGCACCATGGGCAACGCCGCGCACATGCGCCGCACTGAGCGCCACCGCCATCTGACGCGCACATTCAACGCACAAGCGCAGCGGCAGTGAACGTTTTTGCACCATCTCCTGCAGTGACCCGCCGGACGGAAATTCACTGACGATAAAGGCGCGTCCTTCGATGATGTTGAACTCGTACAGCTCGATGATATGGGGATGGTACAGCGACGCGACGGCGCGCATTTCGCGTTCAAAGCGCTCACGGAAGCCAGGCGCAGCAACCCTGTCAGGCGGCAACACCCGGATTGCCACCGGCTGGCCGGTGGGCGTGTGATACGCACGGTAGACGGCGCCGGCGTTGTCGACGCTCAATTGCTCATCCAGGCGATAAGCGCCGATGGTCTGCTCATGTGCAGCGGGATCGGGCATAGAAGCGGCTTTCGTCACAGAAACAGGAGACACTTCATTATAGCCGAATTATTCCATTCAGATACGCTCGATAATCCAGAAACCGGCATTATGCCCGGCAAGATCCCTCCGTGTGATGGTCAGAATATCGCTTGCTTCGTTCGCACCCGGATCGAGCACGTTGAAAACCGAACCATCCGCGTTGACACCGTTGAGCACCATATAGTGACCACCGTAGCTTTTGTCTCCGCCGCGCCGGTTTTGCCCGGTGCAACCACGACATAGGAAAATCACCAGGTTGCCAGATCGAAGCTGATCGACCGCCCGGTCCAATGAGATGCGACGACCCCGGAATCCGGGAAATCCGGTGTGCACGTTGGTGACCATCGTGTCGCCTGCAGTGCCATTGTTGCAGATGCGACCGTGGGTGGCGGCATATTGCGCCGTTTGCGGCGGGGTCACAATTTCGATCTGCCCGCCTGAGGCAAGGCTTTCCGGGTCTTCTTGATACAAATAGTTCAGCACGATCGCCAACGAGGTGGGACCACAACCCGCCGCTGCGATATTTGTACACTCGGGCGAATTGCCGTAGCGCTGAGCGCCCCAGCGGCGATCGAACTGCTCGTACTCGTGGGCCGAGCCAGTCAATGCTGCAGCCAGATGGTTCCGTTGCTGCTCGAGTTCGGTGCGACGCTCGTACAGCAGCATGCTGACTGGATCGTCGGGATCGCAGACATGCGGCAGCGTCGCAAGTTCCGCGTCGATGGCAGCGATCTGCTCGTTGATCTGTCCGATCTGATACCGCATATGCCAGCGGCGAAGCGGAGCGATCTGCTGCTGTGTCCGCTGCATTTGTCGGGTGCGCTCATTCAGTTGATTGCCCAGATCGGTCATCTCAGGATGCTCAGCAGAACATGCAGGATTGGGACCGGTGCGAGTCTGAAGCGACTCGATCTCTTCCTCCAGCAGACGCAGACGCTCTTCCAGCATGTCGAGCAGGCGAAGACGGCCCTGGTCGAGATCGTGTTGTAAACGTTCCCTGTCTGGACCAGATTGTGGCAGATTATCAAGCCGGGTGCGCAGGTCCCGATTTTCCTGGGCTGTCACATCGATCTGGCGCCCAAGTTCATCCAGACGCTCGACGCGCGCTGGATTGGCAGCATCATCGGGGCGACACACTGGCTCGTCAGTGTCGAACTGGCGCTGCACCGTCATTGCGCTGCTGTCACGACGCTGGATCACACGCTCCACAGAATGCATTTCGGGTTGGCGTTCGTCGCCGTCGCGCTCAGGCGCCTGCATAGCATCCGGTGCAGGCGCCGTATGAGGAAACACGAATGGGAGAATATGTCGCCGGTTGCCAGACACGCCAGATACATCCGCCACAGCGTGTTCCTGACTGGAGCACAGGGCGATCTGCTCGAACCGATGACCGCCCCACGACACCGATTCTGACGCAGTCGTCTCCTGGAGGCGATTCTCGTGGCGCCAATCAGAAGGCGCAATTGATCGACGGCGCACTGGCATATGGTCTGGCACAGCCCACCTCCGCATCATGTATCTCTGGTGATCGTCGGCACATCGGCTGGCGTCGAACGATTATCGGCGGCATCGGTGGCAGTAACGACGAAATTGTTGGCGCCGGTTACAAGGTTCACGCTGATGGAGAAACCGGTTCCGCCGCCGGTCAACTGCTGCGATCCAACCACGGATTCGCCCTCATCGATGACACCATTGTCGTTCGTGTCGTTCCAGACCTCGACAAGACTGTTGGCTTCTGCGGTTCCCGAGATGTTGAAGGCGGTTGTCGTGGATGGAACCGTTGTTGCACTGATCGGGTTGGTGACTGTCGGAGAGGAAGGCGGAGTTGTATCGATCACAATATTGCGCAAATCCGCTAGCGACTGGCCTGCCGGAATGGTCAACACAGCGTTATTCCCCGCAGCATCGCGCAGTGTGGCGCCTGCGGTCAACGTGAGCGCCGTGGAGTTGAGATCACCGGTATTCTGCCCCGCGCCGACCACATAGGTTCCGCTGGCGCTGACGCCGCTGAAGGGCGCAATATTGATCGTCACGCCGGTGTTGAGCGTGACCTGGAGCGAACCGCCGGTCAGCACGACCGACTCGCCAAAGTTGACCGTGACATTAATGCTGGCGCCAACCCCATACGTCCCATCCGGCGTCGAAGAGGTCACACTCGTCACGGCTGGCGGTATGGCATCGACCGTCCAGCTTCTGGTCGCTGGGGTTGAGATATTGCCGACCGCGTCGATAGCGCGCACGCTGAAGGTGTGCGAAGCGTCGGTCAGATTGGTGATCGTGAACGGGCTGGTGCATCCGCTGAACGACCCGCTATCAACCCGGCACTCGAATGTTGCGCCTGCTTCCGAAGCGAAGGTAAAGATCACATTCGGACCGGTCGTGCTGCCAGCCGCCGGTCCTCCGGTGATCAACGTGTCCGGTGGAGTTGCATCAACCGTCCAGGTGCGACTTGCCGGGCTGGCATCGACGTTGCCGGCTGCATCGATGGCGCGCACGCTGAAGGTGTGCGAAGCGTCGGTTAGATTGGTGATCGTGAACGGGCTGGTGCATCCGCTGAACGACCCGCTATCAACCCGGCACTGAAACGTTGCGCCAGGTTCGGAGGTGAAGGTAAATGCCACCGTTGGACCGGTCGTACTGCTATTCGCAGGACCGCCAGAGATGGACGTGTCGGGCGGTGCGGTATCGAGCATCCACGTATAGGCTGCCGAGGCGCTGACGTTGCCTGCCTGATCGCGCGAACGCACATTGAAGGTGCGGCTGCCGTCAGCAAGACCGGATGGTGTAAACGGACTGGTGCAGGGCGCAAAACTGGCATTACCAATGCGGCATTCGAAGGTCACACTGGGGCTTACATCGTCGCTGCCGCTAAATGTAAACGGCGCCGCCGGGTTGTTCGTCAACTGCGGCGGCGTATTGCCGATCGCAACGGTTGGCGCCGTCGTATCGATCACAATCTGGTCGCCAGCGTTGAACGGCAGCTTCTCCACCGCATTGCCATCGGCGTTGGTCACACCATTGCTGTTGACAAAATCGAGCCGGATGGTCTTGTTACCGCCGCCGGCATTCACCGTCACCGTCCACTGGTTGGTGGACGTGCCGCTCGCCGGCGATACCGCTGCGATGCTGGCGCCGACCGCGCCGCCAAGCGTGGTCAGGCTGAAGTTCGATGCCGAGACGCCTTTGACCGCTTCGCTAAAATTGACCTGAAACTGAACGCTCGCGGCATTGGTCGGGCTATTGCCGGCCCGCACAATCGAAGCCACTTCGGGGATTTCGGTCCCTGCCCCGCTCAGGCTGACCAGCAAGACCCCGCCAGCGGATGAAGTTTCGATCCGGAGTTGCCCGGTGCGCTGCCCGGCTGCCGCTGGTGTAAACGTCAGCGTAATGGTGCACGAGGCGCCTGCTGCCAGCGACGCGCCGCAATTATCGGCGGCGCCGCTGACGCGCGCAAAATCGGCTGCATTGACGCCGCCGATCACGATCTCGTTGATCGTCAGCGGTGCATTGCCAGTATTTTTTAGCAGCAGTGTGCGCGGTGCGCCGGCTGTTCCTTTTTTGATGCTGCCAAAGGCAATCGATGCAGGATCGACCTCGCCGCTGGCTGCGGCAACGGTCGTTGGCTGCGGCAGCGCCGTCGGCGAAGGCGCGGTGGTCGTCGTCGGGCGCGGTGTGGCAGCGGCTGGCGATGGCGTGACCGCCGGGCGCGTGGTGGGAGACGGCGTACTGCTGGTTGGCGCCTGCACTGCTGCTGTTGGTTGATTCTGGACTGCAGCGGTTTGCGCCAGTTGCGCCTCGAGCGCCGCGCCGGTTGCCGCCAGCGTCTGCGCGTCTGCGGTCTGCACTGCTGCCAGCGAAGTGACCGTCGCCTGAAACGCCACGGCAAGCGCCGTCTGCGCACTCGCCTGCTGTTCGGTCGGTAATGCGGCCACAGCGGATTGGGTGGCCGCCAGCGACGCTCCGGCTACGGCGAGAGCCGTCTGTCCCTGAGCCGCCTGCTGCGTCGCACGGGCTGCGACGCGGGCCGACTCGGCAGCAAGACCACTACCCTGTGTACCGGCAAGAAAACCGCTGCCGGGAACGGCTGACCACACTGCCGATGGAACATTCAGCCCATAGAGCAGGAAGATCAGCGCCAGCAGCGCCAGCGGCGACCACACCGGCAGCAGCGCAGTCTGTACGAAACGCACCTCATCACGTAGGGTGCGGGAAGGCGAACCGTGAATATCATCCCGCTCCTCGATCTCGACGGTCAACGTATGCACGCGATCGCCGCCGAAGGTACGGCGGGGAGCGGCGATCGTCAGCGGTATATCCGCTGTGTCTCCCGGCGCGAGTGCGACGTAATCCTCCGCAAACGCCGCGCTGACCATCTGGCGCTCGTCGCCTGCGCGCAGATGGTACGCCGCCTGAGTATTGCCGTTATTGCGCAGGTGAACAGTCGCCACTGCCTGGTCACGCCCACGCACCCGGTGTGGCGATACGCTCATCTCACCCGCCAGGAATGGCGCCACACGCCATTCCAGCGCCAGTTCGGCGGCGGCGGACGGATCTTCCTGCGGCACAGCGCGCAGACGCACATCGTATGGACGGACCATACTTTCTGAGGCGGCAGGCGCCTCCACCCGCACACTGGTCGTCTTCATCGAAAACGGCGGCACGCGCAGCGTCGGCGCAGGTTCTACCCACGACTCGGGCAGACCCTCGAGCGAAAGCGCAACAGTCAGCGGAGCAGCAGTCCGGTTCGTGACCCGCACCTCGACATCGGCCAGTTCGCCAGGTGTCAGGGTCAGCGCCGTCTGCAATGGCGACAGGGCAAGCGCCAATCCTGCCGGAGCGCTACCCGCGACCCGCTGCGTCGGCGCAGCGTGGAGATCGGCAGGCGCATCCGGCGAGGGTCTGGCAGGCGACGCTGCGCCCATCTGCAGGCGCAACGTGTACGGACCGATATGCACCTCCTGCCCCGGCTCCCACACCTGCGGGCTCTGAGGCGTCAGGCGCACGTGCCCCAATCGCGTGCCGCTCTTCGATCCCAGATCGGTGATGGTCGCGCGGCTGCCATCCCAATCGATGCGGGCATGGGTGCGCGAAATGATCGGCGTATCGAGGTGCAACGCATTGTTCGCCAAGCGACCCACGGTCATTCCAGCGGACGTCAGCGCGATCACGCGAACTGAGCCGCTCTGCGTATCGATCACGACAACCTGCGGCGACTCGTCGCCAGACGGAGGCGCAGGCTGATCGCCGGGGGTGTTGGATGGATTGGTTTCGAGCACGACGCACACCTCCTGAAACGTTGACGGGAAGAAATGTTATGGCGGATTGATTTGCAGATTGATCTGTGCAGTGCGAACCTGGCCGCTGTTCAGATGGGTGACGGTGATGGTCATCCGCGCCTCGCCTGGCACGCCGCGACGGTACTGGAGTCGCGCCAGGCGATCATTGGCCTCTGTCAGAGTCGTTGTAAACATTTGCGGTAACGATGTCGCATTGAAACCGCCGCTTCCAGTAATACGCATCTCTCCCGCGTTATTTAGCGGGGTTACTCCGGCGATGCTCAACTGAACGGTGACAGTATCAGCGGCAGGCACACCGCTGATGGCCACATCGGCGATATTCGCCCAAGGCGCGCTGGCGCCTCCGGTGACATTGACCGACGCTGGCGCAGTCAGGATCAGAGCGACCGGTTCAGGCGTCTCGGTCGGCGTCGGTGTTGGCGTTTCCGTAGGCGTTGGCGTCAATGTCTCAGTGGGTGTCGGCGTCAACGTCTCAGTTGGCGTGGCTGTCGGCGCTGGCGCCGGGGTATTGGTCGGCGTGGCGGTGGCGCCGGGCAGTGGCGTGTTAGTCGTGGACGGCGTCGGCGTAGGAGTGACCGTGGCTGTAGGTGTAGCAGTCGCAATGCCGGCCGCAGGCCGGATCGTGCCGACCGCAATGTTATCGGCGAAATTCGCCCCAGCAGCGCTGGTCAGAACCACCCGGAAGCGCCGATCGGTCGCGGTTGTGGAACTCGGCAACACCTGGACGACGATCACCCGTTCGGTTTCACCAGGATTGAACGCCAGCGTACCGCTGACGCTGCGATAGTCGATGCTTGCCCGGGCAGTGTCATCTTCGGTCGTGTATTCAACGCTCACGGTTGCGGCGCTGCCGATCGACAGGCGTACAGTAAAAGTCATCGTCGTTTCGCCGCTTGCCTGGCGCTGCACCGAGGCATCATCGATGGTCAGTTCGGGCAACCCTGGCGCTGGCGTCTGGGTTGGCGCCGGGGTTGGCGTGAGCGTCGGTGTGCGCGTAGAGGTTGGCGTCGCCGCCGGCGACGGCGCGCCAACGGGGCGGGTGACCGTTGGCGCGGGCAATGCGCCTGGCGGAACCGTTGCAAATGGCGCGTCCACCGGTGGCGGAAGCGTTGGCAGTGCAGTAAACTGGAGCGCAATCGCGGTTGCGGTGGCGAACTGTGCGACCAGCGTCGCCTGGAGCGCCACCTGCTGATCGGCAGGCGCAGCAGTCGCCGTCTGCGCCAGCGCCGCGAGGGTCGCCTGCCCCTGCTGTTCGATGAGTTGCAACTGTTGTGCAGTCGCGGTCGCTTCCACTGCCGCCGTCGCGCGCATATCCGGCGGCGGCTCGGTTGGCGCAGCAAAGATGCCATACCCCGGCAGCGCGCCGGCAAGCGACACCGGCAGCGCAGCAAAACCGCACAGCAGCGCCAGCAACAGCAGCGTCAACACAATCGGGATCCACCAGAGCGGAAACGCTGGCGTCTGCACGAACTGCGCCTGCACACTCAGGGTCTCACGGATCGCCTGCTGCACATCGGTCTCGATCGCCTGAACCGCGAATGGGTGCTGCCGTTCCGCGCCAAACACACGCCGTTCAACGACGACCGTCAGCGAGGTTTCAGCCGTTTCGCCTGGTTCGGCGGTCAGGCGCTCCTGTGTGAACGAGTAGCCCAACTCCTGGCGCTCATCCGTTGCGTTGAGCGCATACGATGCATGAACATTGCCGTTATTGCGAGCAGTGACGGTATACACCGCCTGGTCGCGGCCTCTGGCGCGTTTTGGCGCGATCGACAGTTCTCCCGCCAGGAAGGGGGTGACACGCCACTCCAGCGGCGCCTCGAACATCAGCGTCGGCAGTTCGGCGGCAAATGCCTGAAGAGAAACTGCATACGATCCGGCGCGGCTTTCACTGGAGGCTGGCACATGAACGATCAGCGCGGCTGGAGCGCGTGCGCCAGGTGCAACGATCACCGTAGGCGAAACCTCGACCCAGTCCAGCGGCAGACCATCGATAAGCAACGAAACCGTCAATGGGATTGTCGCGTGATTGGTAACGACGACATTGATCGTGGCATGCTCGCCAGGCGTCAGCGCCAACGCGCGCTGATCCGGCGAAATGGCGAGCGCAATCGGCTCAGCGACGCCCCGATCAGGAACATCAGGCGCTCCACGGCCAGCCGGCGCTATAGCCGGAACCACTGGCGCCGGCGGTTCTGCCGCCTCTTCGAGGCGCCTGGTTGGCGCGTCGGGGACGGCAGGTACGACGCCGGAAGGTGCAGCGGCAGGCGCCGCTGGCGGAGCGCCGGGATAAAGACGCAGCGTATAGCGTCCAATGCGCAGCGGTTGATCGGGAAGCCACTCATACGGAGCTTGCGGCGTCAGGCGTGTGGCGCCCAGGAACGTTCCCAATTTCGAGCCGAGATCAACGACCGTGGCGCGCCGTCCGTCCCACTCGACACGGGCATGGTTGCGCGAGATGGTCGGATCCTCGAGCGCCAGGTCGCTGCTCTTGAGGCGCCCGATTGTCACACCCGTCGCTGTCACCTCTACCGAATGCGCAGGTTGCCCCTGCGCGTTGAGCAAGGCGACAAATGCAGCGGTTTCGCTCATAGACGAAGCAACGACCTGCGTCGCATACGGGTTGGGCGATGCCTCCGACTGAGAGGCTTCATCTGACGACATAAGCATCTCGCTCCACAATCAGACATCGCGGCACGCAACTGGGGACGATCCCGATAAGAGCCTACCCGAATAACCGCAGGATCTAAATCGGCAAGAGCGACGTTTGCACGAATGTGGCCTCTGCCTTTATCGAGCCAACACCTAACACCGCCGCTGTCACCGTAAAACGATGAGTCTGGGCGCCGCCAAAAACACGCCGGTTGCTGCGCACCTCGAGCGACGCCTCGACTGTTTCTCCTGGCGGAAGATGGAGTTCGTGATGCGCAAAATTGTATGCCAGCGCCTGATTGTCATCTTCTGCCATCAATACCACGTGCGCTGTCGTTCCGCCCTGATTCGTCAACTGAACCGTATACTGCGCCTGATCACGTCCGCGCGCCATTCCCGGCGTGATAGACAGGCTCAACAACGGTGGCGCCGCGACGATCCACGTCGCCTGCGCCGATGCGCCGGTCTGTGGTTGGTCAACCGAACGTGCGTGGATCTGCACCGAATACGTTCCGCCGTGCATTCCGGACGTTGCAGGCACACACAGCGTCAGCCGCACTACTTCCTGCGCCCCGGCTTCCACGCGAACCGGCGCCTCCGGCAGACGTATCCAGGGCGCGGGCCATCCTTCAACCGCCAGCGTCAGCGTTTCGGCGGACGTCCCGCGATTGACCAGCGTCACCTCGACTGCCACGTCCTGACCGGCGACGACCTGAAGCGAATCCTGACCAGGCGCCAGCGTCACGCCAATCTGATCGTTGCGACGTTGCTCCAGTTCCAGTGTGAACGGACCGACTTTCAGACGCTGCCCGATTTCCCAGGTATGCGACTCGTGCGGCGTGATTGGCGCGCCATCGAGCAGCGTTCCGCCGCGCGATCCCAGGTCCTTCACGCGCACACGCCGTCCGCTCCACTCGATATGCAGATGATTGCGCGACACTGCCGGATCGTCGAGCACAATCCGATGCCCTGCACGGCGTCCAACGGTCAACCCCTGCTCTGTCAACGGCGCCTGGTGCACCGCCTGACCTGCCGCATCGAGCACCCTGACGATCAAACCTTCGGGCGCAGGCGATGGAGGGGGAGGCGGCGCCTGCATCACCTGGCGGAGCGCCTGAGCCAGTTCCGCGCCGGTGGCAAAGCGCTCCTCCGGTTTTTTTGCCAGGCAGCGGAGGATGATCGCCTCCACTGCGACCGGCAGATCGGGCGCAACCGTGCGCGGCGACGGCGGTTGCGCATAGACATGTTTCTCGACCGCCTCGCTGATCCGGCTGACGGTGAACGGCAAATAGCCGGTGGCAACTTCATACAGCACAATCCCAAGCGAATAAATGTCACTGCGTCCATCGACCGGCAGCCCCTGGCACTGTTCCGGCGACATGTACGCCGGTGTGCCGACCGTCATACCGCTAGCGGTAATGCCTCCACCGCCTTCGACCACCCGTGCCAGACCGAAATCGGTCAATTTGACCACATAGAGCGAGCGCCCGCCAGGACCGGCATGCCGTTCGATTAGCATGTTGTCCGGTTTGATATCACGATGCACAATTCCGCGAGCATGGGCAAAGTCGAGCGCTTCCGCCGCCTGCCGGATCAGATCGAGCCCGAAGTTGAGCGGCCACTTCGTTCCCTCGCGCGCACGACGGTCGAGCAACGTGCGCAATGATCCATCGGGCAGGTATTCCATTGCGATGTAGTATCGCCCCTGCTGCTCATCAAAATTGAAAATGCGCACAATATGCGGATGCTCGAGCGCTGCAATCGCCTGCGCCTCCTGGCGAAAGCGCGCCTGAAAGCCGGGATCGCTCGCCATGTGCGGGTGCATGATCTTGATCGCCTGCAAGCGATCGAGGTGCACGTGGCGCGCACGAAACACCTGCCCCATGCCGCCCGCGCCAAGCAGCGCTTCGATACGGCAATTTCCGATAATCTGTCCAAAAAGATCGTTCGTCATTATCGCAAATAGGTAAAGACCCACCAACCCGTCCGTGGTCCCTCACGACCACTGGCATCGACTGCCGAGATCCGCCAGCGCCCCGGCTGCGCCCCGACCCAGTTGAACTGATACTCGGTTGACGGCGTATTCGTCACACTCCAGGTACGACCGATATCGGTGCACCAGGCATTGAACTGGCAGCAGTGGAAACAGTCGATCTCCACCCGGTACGAGGCAGCGCCCGGCACCGGAGACCATTGGAGCAATGTTGTGCGTGGAAAGATGTCGAATGTAGCGCCGTTCGGCGGCGACAACTGCGTTGGCGGCGTCGTCATGAGCACGTCTGGCGTTGGCGTCGGCGTACTGGTTGCTGTTGGCGTCGGCGTACTGGTTGCCGTCGGCGTCGGCATCTCGGTTGGAGACGGCGTTGGCGTTGCAATCGGCACATCGGTAGGTGTTGCAGATGGTTCCGGAGTGCTGGTCGGTTCCGGTGTGCTCGTTGGCAACGGCGTGGCTGTTGGCGCAACGGTTGGACTCGGCGTTGCTGTGCGAGTCGCGGTTGCGGTTGGCGTATCGCCAGTTCCGCCGGTTCCTCCTGAACCACCTGCGCCCCCCGAACCTCCGGTTCCGCCGGTCCCGCCGCTTCCGCCCCCACTGCCGCCTGCGCCGTTGTCACCGCCGGTTCCGCCAGACGCAGCGACCGCCGTTGCAGTCGCCTGGTCGTCGGTCGTGACTGCACCGGTCTCAACCGTTGGCGTTGCCACATCGATGGTAGCCGTCGGCGCAACCGACGCGGTCGGTTCGACCGTCGGTTCTGGCGTTGTCGTCGGTTCTGCTGTTGGTATGATTCCTGACTGGCCGGCAACGTCTGCATTGACGTTCCCGCCACTGCGCAGAACGGCGTACCCCGGCAGCCCGCCCGCCAGTGATGCCGGCAGCGCGCCAAAGAGGTGCGACACCCCAAAACCAACCATCAGCACTGCCGCAATCAGGCTCCACACCGGCAGCAACGCTCCCTGGATCCACATCCCATTGGCGCGCAGCGTCGCCCCATGATCCGCCGTCGCCGTAATCGTCACACCGTGCGTCGTCTCGCCGCCAAACGGAGTGGGCGGACCTTCGACCATCACGGTTGCGCTGCCGCTTTCACCCGCCTCGAGCGCGAATTCCTCCGGTGTGAGCGTTGTCTGGATGCCTGCTTCGTCCGCCTCACCCTGCAATCGGTAGCGCACCGGCGCATTCCCCAGGTTGCGCACAGTCGCCTTCATCACGCCACGCAGCCTCCCGCGCGCGCGCCCTGGCGTCAGCGCCAGTTCTTCGTGCACATACGGGCGCACCGTCCAACGCGCCAGCACCGACCCGCCCTCCCCCGGGCGCGCGCGCGAGCGCGCCGTCACCTCGACGGGATACTCGCCGGCGCGCGCATCTGACACGGCGGGAGGTTGCACCGACAGCATTACTGTCGTCTGTCCACGCGGCGGCATCTGAGCAGCCGGCGGCAGCGTCACCCATTCCGGCGGCACACCGGAGACGCCGACCGTCAGATGATCGACCTGATCACTCAGATTCACCAGCGTCACCGCCACGGTCGCTGTCTGCCCCGGCATCACCGCCAGCGTCTCCGGTTCGAGCGTCATCCCCACCATGCCGGTGGTCACAAACGCCTGGGAGTACTGCAACGGCATTGCGCCGCTCACCGGCGGCGGCACCGTCATCACGCCGCCTCCTGGCGTCGCAACGGTCTGCGGGGTCGTCAGCGCGACGCCGGGCGGCGTCGCGGTTTTGCCGCCCTCAGCGCCTTCCGGCGGATCGAGGCGCAGCCAGTACGACCCGACGCGCAGCATAGTGCGCCAGGGCCAGGCAACCGATTGCTGCGGCGGCAACGGTTGACTCTCCAGCAGCGTGCCATTGCTCGACCCCAGATCGGTGGCCATTACCTGCGTGCCATCCCACTCCAGGCGCAGGTGATGCCGCGACACCCCTTCACCCGGCAGGACCACATCGTTGCGCTCGACCCGCCCGACCGTCAGCCCGCCGGGACGCACCGCCACCACCTGGAGCAGCGTGCCGGCGTCGTCCAGCACCTGGATGCGCGGCAACGAACCGCCTCCCATCAACGTCGGTACAGATGGCGCTGCACTCGCGGCATGCAACGTCTGGATACGAGTGCGTGCCGCGATCTCGGTCAGCAGTGCGCCTGCTTCTTCACTTCCAATCGCCACATCGGGCGCAATCGCGCTGATTGCCTCATACAATGCAGCCGACAGATCGGCGGCTGTGGCGAAACGCTCCTCCGGCATCTTCGCCAGACAGCGCAGCACAACCGCCTCGACGATTTCGGGAAGATCCGGGCGCACCTGGCGCGGTGACGGCGCCGGGACGTAGACATGCTTGAACACCGCCTCGCTGATCGTTTTGACCACGAACGGGAGCGTGCCAGTCGCCACTTCGTACAGCACCACACCAAGGGCATAGATGTCGCTTCGTCCATCGAGCGGCTTGCCCTGGCACTGCTCCGGTGACATATAGGCGGGCGTGCCCATCGCCATACCGGTCGCCGTCAGATTGCTCCCTTCGGTCATCCGCGCCAGTCCGAAGTCCGCCACCTTCATCGTCGGACCCCGACCCATCAGACCGGGTTGGAGCAGCAGGTTATCCGGCTTGATGTCGCGGTGGACCATGCCCATCGCGTGAGCGTATGCCAGCGCGTCCGCCGCCTGGCGCACCAGTTCGAGCCCCTGCACCAGGCTGCCGCCAGTCTGCTGAGCTGTCGAGCGCAACCAGCCGCGCATCGAGCCGCCGGTGACCAGTTCCATCACCAGGTACGCCATGCCATCGTACTCATCGAAGTCGTACACCTCGACGATATGAGGATGCCGCAGTTTCGCCGCCGCCTGCGCTTCGTGGCGGAAGCGCGTCTGGAACATCGGGTCCTGCGCCAGATTGCCATGCAGCAGCTTCAGCGCCGCCGGACGGTCGAGGTGGATGTGGCGGGCGCGAAACACCTGCCCCATGCCGCCGCTGCCCAGTAGCCCTTCGATGCGGTAATTGCCGATGGTTTTGCCAATGAACTCAGTCATGATGGTGTATGGCTCCTGTGGCGAGCATTCCTGCGGCGTTGCTCCAGAGCGCGGCAGTCCGATTATGGCGTCGGCGTCACCAGAATAATGGGATTCAGAATATCCGGTCGAATAATGATATCCGGGCGCAAGATCCACTGCCGGCGCAGCACATAGTTGGTTGTCCGGTCGGGACGCGGATCAGACGGACGGTAGTCATCGAAGACTTCCGCCTGCATATCCTCACCCTGTAGGCGCACGGTAATCCGCGTGGTTTTGAAACCGAAGTCATACACGCCAACCAGTTGTCCCGGCGTATATGGCACCTGGATCTCGCCCCAATCGCAGTCGCTCGGCGTGCATTTGCCATAACCCTGGAAGGTGTACGTCGTTTCGGTCTTCTTATCGATCACCAGGCGCGTCATTCCGCTCGTGTTGGTGTCGACGTTGACCCAGTTGCCGATAAAGGCGTTGAACGCCGCCGCCTGCGTTGTTGCCGTCGCAGCCACTGATGTTTGCTGGGCGGCAACGGCGGCTGCAGTCTGCGCCAGGGTTGTTTGCTGGGCGGCAATGGTTGTGGCTGTCTGGGCGTTGGCGGCTGCCGCCAGGGTCGCCTGCGCATCGATCGCCTGTTGGGTCGCCTGCGCATTCAGCGCCGCCTGAGTCGCCTGTTGCGCGGCTGCGGCGGCGGTCTGCTCAATAGCCGCCTGCTGCGTCGCCTGTTGGATCGCCTGCTGCGCCTGCTGGGTCTGTTGCGCTGCCTGCTGCTGCTGTTGTTGCGCCTGTTGCGTCGCCTGCTGCTGTTGCTGCTGCGCCTGTTGCGTCTGTTGCGCCTGCGCAACCTGCGTGTTCTGCTGCGCCTGGAACGCAATTTGGGTCTCGATCGGCGCGGCGGCGATCGTCTGCTGCTGGATGAGCGCAACCGTCTCCTTGGTTTCGAGCGTCGCCTGCGCTGCGGTGCCGACGACTGCCGCGGTGGCGGTGTTCGCTGCCGCAATCACACCGGCGGCTTCGGCGGTCGCCGCAGTCGCAGTCGCTGCTGCGGGGCGCACCACGAACATTTCGTTCCCAAAGAACACCCCGCCCAGGCACAACGGGATGAGCAGGAACAGCGCCGTGATCGCCCACGCCGGAATGATCGGCATCTGGACGAACTGCCCGGTTGCCACCGGCGGTCCCTCGCCGCCCGCGACCGCCGCGCCGACCGTGAAACTGCGTGTCTGTTCACGCCCAAACCAGCGTCGCGGACCGGTGACCGTGGTTGGCACATTGACCTCGGCGCCGGGATCGAGCGTCACTTCTGGCGGCTCGAAACGGTAGCGCAGCACGTGCTCATCATCCTCGGCGCGCAGGGTGCACTGGATCGGAGCATTCCCATTGTTGCGCAGCGTGGTGGTAAAGCGCGCCTGGCCGCGCCCGGCAGCCCGTTTTGGTGCGAGGGTCAGCGACGGCGCCATAAACGGCAGCACCGTCCAGCGTCCGTGCGCCACGCCGACTTCCGCCGGATTTTCGCGCGACCGCACCCGCAGCGTCACCTGATAATCACCGGCGCGACTTGCCGATGCACGCGGCGCTGTGACGGTCAAGACCACCGGCGCCTGCACGCCTGGCATCAACTGAATCTCATCAGCGGGGCGGCGCACCCACTCTTGGGGCGCACCTTCCACTTCGATGCTGAAGTGATCCACGACCGTTCCCAGATTCGCCAGCGTCAACCGCAGCGGCGCCGGCTGCCCTGGAGAAAGGGTCAGCGAGGTATCCTCCAGCACCACGCCAATTCGCCCGGTGCTGACACTGGCGGTCGCCATGCCGGTGGGCATCGGGCGGGTCACAGCGGCTGGCGGCGGGGTGGCAGTCGGTTGCGCATCGAGCAATTGCTGCAACAACGCGCCTCCCTGTTCGGCGAGATGTGCTGGCGGCTCCAGGCGCAGCCAGAACGGACCGACGCGCACCACCTCACGCCATCCCCACAGGTGCGCCACCTGCGCCGGCAGGCGCGTTGCGCCCAGCAAGGTGCCATTGCTCGATCCCAGATCGGTCACTGTCGCCTGCCGGCCGTCCCAATCGACGCGCAGGTGCGACCGTGACACTCCCTCAGATTCGAGTACAAGCGCATTGGTGGACTGGCGCCCGACGGTGACACCATCGCTCGTCAGTTCGACGACGCGCAGGAGATTCCCGGCGGTGTCGCGCACCTGGATGCGCGGCAGGTTCGAGGCGCCGGGAAGCGACGGAATAGCGGGCGGGAGCGTCCCACTCGATGGCGCCATAGCGGTTGGCTGCGGCGTTGCCACTGCGGGAGGAGGTGGCGTGGGAACGGCGCCTTGCGGCGAGACTGGCGGGGCTTCGTTAGGATGCGCCATCACCGTTGCGTGGGTCAGGGTTGGATCGGGGCGCGCCAACAGCGCTTTCAGGCTGGCGGCGACCTCGGCGGCGCTGGCGTACCGATCGTCGGGGCGCTTCGCCAGGCAGCGCAGCACAATCACTTCCAGCGGTTCCGGTAGATCGGCGCGCACCTGGCGCGGCGGCGTGGGTGGAACGAACACATGCTTGTACGCTGCCTCGCTCAGAGTCGTCGCCGTAAACGGGAGATAGCCGGTCGTCACCTCGTACAGCACCACACCCAGCGCATAAATGTCGCTCCGGTGATCGACATGCGCCCCCTGGCACTGCTCTGGCGACATATACGCGGGTGTTCCCATCGCCGTACCGGTCGCGGTCATCATCGACCCTTCCGCCATGCGCGCCAGTCCAAAATCGGTAATCTTGAGCGCATAGCGCCCTGGCGCGCCGGAAACTGCGCGGAGCAGCATATTGTCGGGCTTGATGTCGCGGTGGATCATGCCCTGGCTATGGGCATATGCCAGCCCTTCCGCCGCTTGCTGCACCAGGTCGATTGCCAGCATCAGGGGCCAGGGTTTGCCCTCGCGGGCATGCTTCTGCATCAACCCGCGCAGCGACCCATCGCTCAACAGTTCCATCACCAGATACATCAGGCCATTCTGCTCGCCGAAGTCGTACACCTCGACGATATTGGGATGCTGGAGTGCGGCGATTGCCCGCGCTTCCTGACGAAAACGCGCCTGAAAACCGGGATCGTGCGACAGATTGGCATGCATCACCTTCAAAGCAACGGGGCGGTCGAGGTGAATATGCCGCGCACGAAACACCTGCCCCATGCCGCCAGCGCCAAGCAACGCTTCGACCCGATAATTGCCGATGGTCCGACCGACGAGATCCGTCATAAGGAGATGCTCCACATTTTATGCAACCAACAGCGCTGCCTGAGCAAACCAGCGGAGCCGTTGTTCGATTTCGACCTCAAGACCAGCACGGGGAGCGGAGACATGTGCTTCGTTGACGTATTGTACTCTACCTGCGGCGATCGCGCCCGTCATCTCGCGCACTATCGCCGCCCGATCGCGCTGACCGTCGAGCAACTGGAGCAGCAACCGATCGAACGGATCGAGCTGCAACACATCGTGGTAGAGATTGGTCACCTCGATACCGGTCTGCGCTTCCAGGCGCGCCAGGGCGGTCGCTTTCGGGCGTTCGCCCGGCTGTGTCGCCACAAGCGGCGGATGGAGATGAAACGACACCAGCGTGGTCGCTATCGCAAACGCGCGCAGCAGGTCGCCCCCCAACCGGCGCGCCAGCGCCGATGGTTCAGCATCGCGCAGCGCCGCTCCGCCTTCTGCAGCGCGACGCCGCGCTTCGGCCACCAGCGTCTCGAACGGGACCGTGCGCGGCGACGCTCCCGCCAGATAGAGCAACGCCGCCTTCGTGATCGGCGCTGTGACCGTAAACGCCACATCGTGCAGATTCCGAAACACGACCGGCGTCTCGTTCGCCAGATCGACCGGTTGTGTTTCGGGGCGCATCAGCGCAGCGACGGCCATGCCCGTCAGTCGTTCTGGTCGCAATGTGCGCCGAATCTTCAGATGATCGTGGCAGAGGAGCGTCTGCCGGAACTGCCGACCGCGAAGAAAATCCATGTACTGCTCCAGGTCGATACCGCTTCGAGAAAAAGAACGTATCGCATCGACCGTTTCGGGCTTCAACCCCTGCGGCAGCACCATTGGAAACTCGGTTTCGCAGAGATACTGCAACCCGTGCTGCGCAGCATGCGCGGCGAACTGCGCAAAAGAGACCGGTTCGTTTACCACCTCGAGCGCATCATGGAGTAGAAACGCATGGCTCAGCGGACCCAGGCGATCCAGCATCGCGCGAAACCGACCAGCATATGCGGCGATAAAACTGTTGAAGGCGCCAGCATGCTCCGAGTCGCTTTCTGCCAGCATGTCGAGCAGCGCCCGCGCCATGCTGGCGCGATCCTGCGGATCCTCGACACCCCTCACGGTATAGAGCATCAGATCGCGGATCGCACCGAGAATATACCAGCCAGGGTAGGTGTTGTAGCTGATGTACGCGATACCGTTTGGCGTCAGGCAACGTTTGATCAGCGCCATGAGCCGGTCGCGCACCGGCGCCGGCGCCCACGAATAGACCCCGTGCGCGATGATATAATCGAACTGCCCCAGTTCATCACCGACATCCTGCAGATCGCGCGCCAGCAGCGTGATATTCGTGATGCCGAGCGCGTCGATAGTCTGCTGCCCCTTCGCAATCTGGCGTGGCGAGAGGTCGATGCCGACGAACGAGGCTTTGGGCAGGCTCACCGCCATTGGCATCAGATTGGCGCCGGCGGCGCAGCCAACTTCCAACACGCGACAACGTGCGATCGGCGGTGGCTTCAAGCCGAGCAGCGTCGCCAGAACCGCCACGTAGTCCGGATGGGTATGCGCATAGGCGCGCCCTGGATAGGGCATGTCGTCATAACTGCGCGCCAGAGTTGTCACCATATCGTTCACTGTTGAACGTCCAGAATATAGCCAGCGTGCGCCGGTTTATGCGTGCGCACCAGATCGTCGATCAGGCGCGCATCCACGTCACTGCCAGGCGGAATAGTCAGCGAAATACGAAAGACGAACGGTTGCGACGGTTCTTCGGTGATGGCAGGCGTCAGTCCGGTCACCACCTCGATCAACCGTTTGAGACCATACGCCGTGCCACGCCAGCGATAAAGATCGGCAGCCTCGGCGATCAGGCGACGGATGCGCGCTTCGGGCCAGTACGGATTGATTGCCATATCGAGCCAACCCGCCAGCCATGGCAGAAACGACGGCGGGCAGGTGCGCGGGTCGAAGTAGAGGTTGATATGGTTCTGACGCCACTCCAGCGGCTCCCAGATCGTCTCGAAGATCCGCAGGTAGCGCCCCAGGAACTCATTCTCCTGAAAGATCGAGGGCAGATACCGCAGGTAGCGACTGTCCAAACCGTCTGGCGGCGCAGTGTAGCGCACCGGCAGGCGTTCGGGAAACTCCTGGGCAATGATGACCGGCGCTTCAGGCGGCGGTGCGGATGGCGTCTCAGGCGGGGGCGGCGGCGGCGCCGATGGCGCTTCAGGCAGGGGCGGCGGCGGTGCGGATGGCGCTTCGGGCGGCGCAACCATCGCCGCTGTTTCGTCAGCAACGCCTTCTGACGCTTCACCCGGCGTCGCCTCTGCCGCAGACGGCGGTTCCGCGACAACCGGCGGCGGTTCGGGCGCTTCTGCGACCGGCAGCGCGACCTCTTCGGGCGGATAGGATACGCCGGGAGGCACATAGATCAGCACGAACGGCCCAATCCGCACTTCTTCACCGGGAACCAGCGGGTACGGTTGGTTCGACGGAAGGCGGCGTTCACCGATGAATGTACCATTCGTACTGCCGAGATCGATCAACTGCGCGCCCTGCGGTCCCGCCTCGATCCGGCCGTGCATATTCGACACCACTGGCGAGTCGAGGTGCAGATCGCGCGCCGGGTTGCGCCCGATGGTATACTGCGGCTGCCGCAGTGGTACCAGTCGTTCGCCGTCGGCGGAGCGGATGATCAGTTTGCCAAAATCGGGTTCCATGAGATGCTCCGGGTGTTAGAGGTTAGTGCCCGTTGGTGACAGTCACATCTCCTCACTCGCCACCTGCGCTGACATTGCCAGGATGACCGGCAGCACACGTCAATCCTGCGCCCCCCGCGTGACTGTCACCTTTATGACGCGCTGACCGTCACACGATGCTGCCAGGAGCAGATCAAGGCATGGCGCGGCACATCGAGGCGTGGTGAAACCACCTGCGGCTTCGCCGTGCTCCCCGGTTCGGTCAACCCGATCTGCACTTCCTCGACGAACTCGATCGAAGGGAGACGCTGCATCAACGCATAGATTTCCGACACGTGCAGATCGCGACCAAAGGGCCAGCCGTTGCCATCGGGTCCGCCGACATACGGATTGAGATAGCGATAGAGCGTCTCTTCCGCCTCCTGCTGCACGGCGCGCACAAGCGCCTGATCGCTGCGCGCCGGAACGCGCAATCGCACCTCGATCGACACCCAGAGGTACTGGATCGGACGCACATCGAGCGCAATGCCCAACGGACGCCGCCGATCCAGATAGTCGAGTACACGGGCGCGCAACTCAGCAGAGAGCGTCAGCGCCTCTGGCGGAATCCGGCCGGCGGGGTTATCGGTCTGCGGCAGAACGTAGACGATCACCTGACCGGGGCGCGGCTCCGCCGGACCTCCCGGTTGTGCGCCGGGTCCGATGCAGCACGCACGCGCCACCCCGACTACTTCCTGCGCCAGGTGTTCATAGTCATCAACGGTCACGGCGCGGGTGCGGGTACGGAGGATCTGCGGCGCACGGGCGCGCGCATCATCGAGACCCTGCGGATCACGCCCGCCTTCGGCGGTGCGGCGGTTCGTCACCCGTGACACATACGGGATCGACGTCTTCAGCATCACCAGCGTATTCGCCTGAACGTTGCCGACCACGCCGCCGCCATACTGGTAGCGCGTCATCGTGATGACGCCGCCATGGGGCGGCACACTGCCGAAGTTACGCACCGACCCATCGGGCTGAAGCAACGCCGGACCAAAACTCACCGTGCCGCTCAAACTATCGAGCGTGTAGTGCTGATCATCGGGACCAGAGGCGGCGAAGTCGGGAATCTCGACCCATTCGCGCGGACGACCGGGGAGTGGCGGATCGACGATCAGGACATCGCGCTGTGGATTGCGCGCCAGCACCGGTTTGTTCAGCAGATGAAACTCCTGACCGGGCGTACCGTCGCTGCGCCCGATGACCTCGTTGCGCACGGTGACCGCATGGCGGGCATTGACCGTCCCGCCACGCGACTCGATCCGCAACGCCAGCAGTTCGGGCGAGACCTTGTAGCGATTGTGGCGATTCTCGGGTGTATCCGCCTGCGCATCGGTCAGGCGGCAGCGCAGCCAGTGCGCCGTCACACCCTGGATCGTATCGGGCGCCATCGGCGGCAGGTGCAGCACAATTTCGCCGGGCATATTGAAGCCGCCGGTGCCGTCGAACTCGACCTCGCACGACGACCAGCGCGCCACGCCCCCCTGCCATACCTCCCATGTCAGCGGCGGATTGGTTGGATCGACGCCGGCGCCACGCGCCACATCGCAATCGATCACCAGCGCCAGCACGTGATTGCCGTGGTTGTGTCGGAGTGGAATGTAGAAGGCGTCGTGCGGCAGCGGGTTGGGCGCGAACATGGCAATCCGCCCGTTGGGCAGCAGCAACTGGCGCAACTCATGCGCGCGCCAGCTTGCCGGAACATTCGGTCGCTCCACCTGGCGCACGTACACTTTATCATCGGCCACCACCGCCGGATGGATCGTCAGGTCGGTCTCCGTTGTGAAAATGACCGCCGGGCTGGTTTCGGTGCGTACCGTCGCCACCTCGGTGTCGGCGGGAAGAGTAATCGCCGTCTCCTGCGGCGCTGACAGATAGAAGGTAATCGGCGCCACCGCCGACTGCGGCGGCTCCAGTCGAATGCCGATCAGATTGAGCAGCGTGATATACACCTTATCGGGCACCTGATTAACCCGATAGAGCAACAGATCGGTCATCCAGGCGAACAACTCGATCAGCGCCACTCCCGGATCGCTGACGTTGTGATCGGTCCATTCCGGGCAGAAGCGCGGAATCAGTCGTTTGGCTTCATCGACGATGTCTTGAAAGTGGCGATCATCGAGATTGGGTGTTGGCAGCGACATGCAACCCTCATCTATTCACCCGGAAGACGGTAGAACGGAAACACCAGCGATCGGCGATCATGGGTCGCCTTGATACGATACTCAATCGTGATCAGCATCCGTTCTGGCGTCTGCGGATCGGTATCGATCTCGACATTCAGCACATCGATGCGCGGCTCCCACATCGCCAGCGCCTCTTCAACGTAGTACACGGCAAGACCGGCGGTTGCGGCATCATTCGGCGCAAAGACCAGATCGTGGATCTGGCAGCCGAATGTCGGACGCATCAACCGCTGGCCCTTCGGCGTCAGCAGGATCATGATGATCGCCTGCTCGATATCGACTTCCTGGCGCGCCAGCGCAAAGCGACCACGCGCATCCAGCCCGACCGGAAACGCCCATCCGACGCCAAGAAAATCGCTCATTGCATTTCACCCGCCAATATCAACCTGCGGAAATCCACTCACAATCACACCGCCGTGCGCTGTCTGATCTCCCATGCGTGCCGCCGGCATCCCGCCGATCAGCACCGTTGCGCTTCCTTTGATAATCGTGTCGGGCGGACCCGCGCATGTCGCCATGCCGCTAACCACTGCCGCCGGCATACCGCCGATCAACACCGTCGGCACGCCAGGGGGCATGATCGGACCGCCAATATGCGGCTTTGGACCATCAGACAGCGGGCAGGTATGCATATCGCCAACGCGTGCGGCAGGAGGCATCGCTCGTTTCCTTTCAGTTGATTTTGACCAGCGTCCCCTGAATCGTCAGAATCGCCGACGATTTCACGTCGAGCGTCGCGTTCGCCTGCAAGGATGCAGTCGCATTGGACTTCAGATCAAGGCTGGCATTCGCCTGCAACGAGGCGCTTGCATTCGTCTTCAGATCAAGACCAGTGGCGCCTTCGATGGCCATCGCCTGCTGCGACTTGATGTCAATTTTGCCCTTCGCCTGGATCGTCAGGTTGCCATCGGCGCTGATCGTACCATCTCCTTTGACCTTGATCGTCAACTCGTTCTTCTTGCTGTCGAGTTTGATGATGTTACCGCTCTTGTCCTCGATGGTGATCGACGGCTCGCTGTCGCTATCGTCCAGCGTGATCACGTGACCGGAGCGTGATTTGACCACCCGCTGCTCGACTTTCCCGCCTTTGACGATCTCGCGGGTCTTCTTCGGCAGTCCATCCTTGCCGTTCCACAAGCCACCGATCACATACGCGGCGCGCATATCGCCAGCCTCGAACCCTACCAGCACCTCATCGTTCACTTCCGGCAGAAACTCGATCCCGCGGTCTTTGCCCGCACCAATACCGACCACTCGCGCCCAATGGCTCTGTTGATCGGAGAGGGTTGGAAATTTGACCTTCACGCGCCCCAGGTTATCCGGATCGTTGTTGTCGGTCACAATCCCGATCACCAGACCTTCGATCCGCAAACGCGGCATCTCCGGCTGCACTAGGTTCAACAAGGCATCGGGATTGACCCCCGACACCGAGAAGTCGGTGGCGTACCCGGCGGCGTTATAGCGGTGCGTCGCGCTGGTGACAACGTATGTGCCACTGAAGCGATTGCCGATGTTGGAGATTTTGACTGCTGCGCCCGCCTTGATCTTCGGATTGCCGGAGGCTGTGCCGTCTGCCTCGATGTAGCGGCTTTCGTGCTGATTGAGCACCGCTTTTGCGATTTGCTCCGCTTCCGATTGTGAGCGCACAGCGGATTCGATCAACAGGTCCTTCGCTGTGATGTTGAACGCTTTCTTCGCCAGCGCACCGCCCTTCTCAGAAACGCCGATCGCTGGCGTTACGGCGCCGTTCGTCTCCCGACCGATCACCGCTTCTTTTTTTTGAGGATCCCAACCGCGCACCGTTACCTCATTCACCTGATCGATCGTGCTCAGACGCGGACGAAAGGCGACCAGGTCCTCACCCCATTTCAACTCGACCGGCGCTCGCGCAGCAGGCGGCTTGACACAGCAGAGTTTCCGCCCATCGACATACAGCAGATAGCCGAGCGCCGCCGCACGTTCACGCAGAAACTCCAGGTTCGTCTGGTTCCATTGCACCACATAATCGTGCACTCTGGTCGTCGCGTCCACCTGCGTCTGCAAACCGGCCTCACCGGCGATCTGCGTGATAATGTCGCCGTCAGTCACGTTGAGAAACGTGCGCGCCTGACGTCCACACGCCAGGCGATGGAGTCGATCAAAGGCGCGCACCACAACCTGCACCCCTTCTGCCCCGAAGTGCGGTTCGACCTCGACGATCTCGCCATCGAAGATCGTCTCGGTTGTGCGATTGTCACGGACATTCACCACCAGCGTTTTGCCTGGCGTCAGCCGCTGGTCATCGACCCATTTCAATCTGCGGTCGTTGATGATCAGCGTGGCGACATCGGGCAGATGCAGACTATTCTCGACCGTGATCTCGAGCGCATCCTGAACGAGTTCCGGTGGCGCATCGGCGCCGTCGAGCTTGAGGTAAAAGTCGGAAACATGCCGATTATCACTCATTGGGAATCACCAGCACTGCTCCCGGCGTCAACTCGCGCACCCGTTCCAGACCGTTGGCTTCGGCAATCGGGCGCCAGCGCGTTGCATTGCCGTATGATTTGTATGCGATCCACGACAGAGTGTCGCCTTCGCGCACCCGCCAGACCCGCTCGCCTCCAACGCCGCCGGACGTCGGGTTCTGCGGTTGCAGATTGGCGGTATCTTCGATTTGCTGGAATGTTACGTCAAGTTCGGCGCGCACCGGTGTTCCATCGACCAGAAAGAGGGTGAACTTCTGCGTAATGTTGGTGATAACCGCCTTGAACGACCAGGATGTTCCCCACTGGAAACGCACCTTTGGCGGACGCCCGCGGGTGCTTTTGGGGTCTTTCAGGTCAGGATCGATCATCATGAATGACCAGAGTTTGTCGGTATAGACCTTGCGCACATCCCGCGGTTTCGAGCCGGGGCGCGCGCTGGTGTAGGTGTCGAACAACAGGTGCATTGCCAGAGTCGCCGGTTGCCCGCCGCTAAACTCGAGTTGTGGCACGTTTGTGCTCGGCGTTTCACCGCGGCTCCAGCTGTTCTGCTTGGTGAAGGTATACTCCTTTGGGTTGAACAGGCACTCGACTTCCTGCGAGGGGTTGTCGAGGTTGATAATCTTGGCTTTGACCAGGCTCGTATCGGGCATGCAACGTTCCTCCTATCTACCAGCCGCTGCGCCGCCGCTCGGCTGCCAGCCGGCGCTTCAGCACAGCATAGACCTGGCGTGCAAGTTCGTCGAGATCGGGCGCGGGAGATTGCTCCTGCGCTGGCGCAGTCGTTTCCGGTTGCTGAACCGCAGGCAATGTGCGCGCGGTCTCTGCGGCGCGCGCGACTGGCGCTCCCGGCTGCGGCGGCGCAGTCAATGCTGGCGGCGCAGGCGCAACCGTCACCACCGGCAAAGGCGGCGCTTCCGCCGCCGAACGGGGAGGCGCCAGCCAGTCCGGCAGCGGCTCCCAGGGCGCAGGCAGATTGCCCCAGTGCGTGCGTTCCGGCGCAACCGGCGCATCTTCCGCCTGTGGGGCGGCGCGGGTGTGTTCTGGCGCCTGAACCGGAGGCGCTGTCGAGACGCCTGTACGGGTGGGTGCGACCGGCGGCGCAAAGCGCATCCGCGCAGCCTGAATGGTTTGCGCCTCGACGGCGCGCGCCAGCGCCTCTTCGTCGGTTGCCGGTCCCGGCAGCGCAGGACGGAAACCAGGGCGCTGTTCGGGCGGACGCACAATCGGCGGAATGGCGGTTGGGTCGCGCTGGCGCGCCACGTGGGTCAGTTCGTGCGCCAGCAGACCGAGACCTTCGGCGGTTTCGTCGCCCCTGCCGGGCGCCAGCGCCACATCGTCGCCAAGTGTTACGGCGTCGGCGCGGTACGCCGCCGCCACACGACCGGCTTCCGGGCCGCGCGCGACGCGCACGGTTGCAGGATCGACCCCAACCGCAGCGCGCAGGAAGCGCCGGTTCGACTCGGAGAGGGGCAGCGTAGATGGCGCGAAACGGGCAGCAAACCGTTCACTGCCTGGTGTTGCGGGGCGAACGGTGTTGCCCACCGGCGGCGCAAAGCGCGTCGCGGTCGTCGGAGACGCGGTAGCACCTGGCTGAGGCTCACCGGTCGGTTGCAGCGCAGAACGTCGCTGTTCGCCTCCTGACGCTGCCCATGTTGCACCACCCGACCAGAGCGAGCCAACTGGCTGCGCGGGCATTGCCGGGGGCGCACCGGGTAACGGTCGAGCGGCTTCTTCAGGAGAACGATCTGGCGCCTGTCCAGCTGCTTCTTTCTGGCGGCGGCGACGCTCATCGGCGCGCAGGCGTTCCATCCATGCTTCCACCGAGCGATCAAAGGCGGGCGTCCCAGCAGACGACGGTTGATCCGTCTCGCGCAGCGTCTCCGTAGCCGGAGCAGGCTCCGGCAGCGGCGCGTCAGCGCCCATAGCGCTGCCTGAGCCTGTCGAAGGCAGCGCCGTGCGTTCTTCGACAAAACGCGGCGGCGCGTCAGCGCCCATAGCGCTGCCTGAGCCTGTCGAAGGCAGCGCCGTGCGTTCTTCGATAAAACGCGGCGGGCGGGCAACCCGCATCTCAACCGGGGTCTGAGGTTGCGGTTGGGGTTTCGGCGCAGCAGGCGGAGCAGGCTGCGGTTGCACCGGCGATGAAGAACGCTCCTGCGTGCGTTGTGCAACCCAGGCGCGCGCTGCATCCACAATGGCGGCAGCAGGATCGACGGGCCGTGATGTGTCCCGCGCTGCGGTTGGCGCAGCGCGGGCGGGAGGGGGCGTGGTTGGCAGCACTGGAGCGACTGGCGAGTCCGCCTGATCGGGAATGTGCATTTCTGTTTGCATCGAAATGGCAGACGGCGTTTCTGTCATCTCGTCAGACGCAACGAACGGCGCGATTTCGGGCGAACCGGGCATGCCAGACGTACTCCCTTCTCCCGGCAGCGCCGCAGCGGATGTCGTGGAAAGCCCGGATGCATCACCAGAGTCGGGCGCCATCGGCGACATAGACGCAGTCTCAGACGCAGGCGCTGGCAGCGCTGACGCTTCCCGCCGGCGCCGTTGATCATCGGCGCGCAGGCGTGCCATCCAGGCGGCGGATGAGCGGTCAAACGCCGCAGCGCCTGGTGTCGCAGAGGACGCGCCGCCTTCGGCAGGCTCAGGCGGCGCGGCGGCAGGCTCAGGCGGTGTTGCAACCGGCTCAGGCGCGGCGGCAGGCTTACGCAGCGCGGCGGCAGGCTCAGGCGCGGCGGCAGGCTCACGCGGCGCGGCGACCAGCTCAGACGACAGTACGGGGGAAGACGCGCCCTCGCCTGTCGCTGGTCTGGACGAGAGCGTTTCTCCGCCTGCGGCTGACTCTGGCAGAGGTGCGGAGAACGGCGCCATTCCAGCCGCAGCAGGCCCCGGCGGTGCACCCCCGCCTGCGGTTGACTCCGGCAATGGCGCCAGGGATGGCACAACCCCGCCCGCAACCGGCGCCGGCAGCGGCGCGGAGAGCGGCTCAACCCCGCCTGTGACAGGCGCCAGTGCGATCTCGCTGGCGCCTGGTTCTGGCGGCGCCACAACAAAGACCGGCGCGCGCGCTCGCCGGGGAGGGTTTGCCAGACGCCCCATCGTCCAGAGGATCGGCTGGTCCACCGCCGCACGCGACGTAAGCGGCGCACGCCCGGCGAGCGCGCGCGCGAGGCGCGTATGGCGGCGCAAGCGCATCATGAGCAACCGGCGGATCATGGCATCACCCAACCGTCATTCCGTTGTGCGTCAGTTCGAGCGTCTCCACCGCCGCTTCCGTTGACGCAGCCGTAAATTGTGGACCAGTCCATTTGACGGGATACGCCTCGATGAAATTCCAGCGAAACAACTCTTTCCCTGCCGAGTCGTACATAATGACCGTCACATTCCGCCGGTCGATCGAGCCGCGCGCAATTTTGAGAAACCATTGCAACAGTTCATTCGAACTGGTCATGCCGCGCTTGAGGGTGATGTTGCCGATCTTCGTGCGCCCCGGCAGACGGTGAACGAAATCGTTGTTGCCCCCCTCCTCGAGTTCGGTGACCTCGGTTTCGAGTTGCAGCCCGCTTACCTCGGTGAACACTGCCTGCGGCACGCCGGCAATTTCTACGTAGAATCGATAGGACGGATATGCTTCTTCAGTCGTCGGCACGCTTCACCTCTTCCGTCGCTGTTTTCCGGCGATCACGCCCCTGGCGTGTTCCAGGCGCGCTTCTTCGCGCATCAACCGGTAGACCCGCTCCGCCAGCGCCTCGATGTCAATCGCAGCGGGACGCTGTTCGGATTGTTCCTGCGATGGCGCCGAACCCGATTCCTCATCAGAACGCCGGGAAGGTGATTGAGGCATAACCGCTATCCTGTCATCTCGCCAACCCCGACATCAATGGCAAACCGCGTCCCGCAGGCGGGGCACTGTGTTTCGACCAGATGCGGAGCAGCGGCGTTGATCTGAATGTACATGTCTTGCAGATAGAGAAAATCAGTTGCAAACAGGCGCTCCACGATGGCTGGCGTGATGGCGCCGATCGTGCCAAGGCGGGTAATCACCCGGCTCAGCAGCAGAATGCTGAGATATGCCTCGTTGCGCTGCACCCGCGGATCGTCGAGCGGCTCGATCTCGTCGATTGCCATGGCGCGACGCATCGATCCTTCGCGGTGCAGGTTTCCCTGCTCATCGACATAGCCGCAGGGTAGCACAAATGAGAACTCAGTTTGAAGCATCATGTCATTGCCTGTTGGTGACAGTCACATTCAGGCGCCGGGTCTGCGCGGATTGTCCCCCAGCACCCGGCGTCTCCGATGTGACTGTCACCTCACCCGCGCCTACTGGACGCGCTCGTACCCTTCGTGGACGATTTCGAGGGTTTCGATCGCCACTTCGTTGTTGGTCGCGTTCGCGTCGGGTCCGGTCAGTTTGCTGGGCCAGGCGTTGACGAACTTCCAGCGCGCGACCGGTTCGCCTTTAGTATTGAACATGGTGATGGTGCCATTGCGCCGCGCACCCTGGATGTCTCCCTCCTCGACCATCTTGCGCCACTTCCACATGTCCATGGCGTCGGTGATGCCGCGTTTGAGGGTGACGTTGTTCCACTTCATACGACCGGGGATTTTCTTGATGATGTACTTCCCGTCGGGTCCGCTGGCTTTGCTCTCGACCACTTCGTTCTCGCTGCCGAGACCGGTGCATTCGCGGAAGGCGCCCACGACGCCGTCGCCGAAATCAACACCGAACCATGCTGAAATCAGAGGGTCTTTGTCGGTCATTGGTTCCTCCTCTTATCCTTACGCCCCGCCGCCAGCGAACTGGCTGAAGCGGAAGATGACGAACTCGGCGGGCTTGACGGGCGCCAGCCCGACTTCGATGATCAACTTGCCCTGATCGCGCACTTCGGGCGGGTTCAGTTCTTCGTCGCACTTGACGTAGAACGCTTCGCGCGGCGTCAGACCGAACAACATACCGTCGCGCCAGCAGACGGTCAGGAACGCCTCGACATCGCGCTTGACTCGCGCCCACAGGTTGGGGTCGTTCGGCTCGAAGACCACCCACTGCGTCCCGCGTTCGATCGACTTCTCAACGTAGTTGAACAGACGCCGCACATTGACATAGCGCCAGGCGGCGTCGCTGGCGAGGGTGCGCGCACCCCAGACCCGCAACCCCATGCCGGTGAATGACCGGATACAGTTGACGCCGATCGGGTTGAGCGTATCCTGCTCGCCTTTTGTGATAGCAGTCCCCGGTCCAAGCGCTCCCTGGACGACCTCGTTCGCCGGCGCTTTGTGGACGCCGCGTGTGTTGTCGTTGCGCGCCCAGATGCCCGCGATGTGGCCGCACGGCGGGATCTCCATCTCGGTCTTGCCGTCTGGTCCCATGATCTTGATCCAGGGGTAGTAGAGCACGGCGAACTTCGAGTCGTAGTTCGTGTCGCGCTCGCGCCACTGTTTGACCTGCTGCGGCGTCAGACCGGGCAGCGGATCGAGAATAACCATGCGATCCTGCATGCGCTCGGCGTGAGCGATCATCGCCAGCTGAACGGCTTTGACCCCTTCCTTCGTGATCGCGCCCGACTGATAGGCTGCCATCAGGTCCGGTGCGCAGATCATCGTCACGTCCTCGGCGATCTCCAGCCCCTCGACGCCGCTGCGCTCGGCGGCGCTGCCCACAAACGTCGTGGCGTCCACGCGCGCAGGAATGATCGGCGCTGGCGGCTTGATGACCGACATGCCGAACTCTGGCACGCGGTCCGCCAGCGAGCCAGTCGCCGGTCCTTCGGCAACCTGCACCAGCGTGCTGGAACTGTTGATCTTCTCGACAACGTAGGAGGTTCCGTCCTTTGGTCGCTTGTTCAATGAGACATTCTCATGGACTTCCTGCACCTCCCCCATGCTGATCTTGACCGTGAACGCTTCCGGCGGCGGATTTTCACCGACGGGCGGACCGATTTCGACCTGAATGTCGCTGGCGGTTTCGCTCTTTGGCGTCACGATGAGCGACGTCAGCGCCTTCGAGGCGCGCGTCGGCAGTTCGAGTCGCGGCTGAGGGGGCGCTTTGCCGTCCGCCTGTTGCGGGATGCGCGTCACATAGCAACGACCGCCGCCATTGAGGAAATACCCGTAGACGGCATGCGAGAGGTAAGCGCCATCCATGTGCGGATTGCGCCGCCCGCTCTCATCGAGGCGACCAAACTTCTCGACATACTGCGTCCAACTGGTCACCAGCACGGGCTGATTGACGGGACCGGCAGCGGCGAACCCGACGAACGCCGCCATCGCCGTGCCGACCCCTTCAATCGGGCGCGGACCGCTGCTGACTTCTTCGATGTAGACGCCGGGCGAGAGATACTCTGGCATGAACCGCTCCTTTCAATCCAGCAAGATATCGTATGAGTCCGACGGCGTTGCGAATGTTGTAATGTGAACGCTCCCATCGGGGCGTATCACCCGCAGGGTCACTTCCCTGGCTGGAATGTGACTCAGCGCATATCTGCCTTCGCTATTCGTAACCGTTTCGATTGCACCTCCTTCGATGGCAACCGTTACTCCTGCAAGCGGCGCACCGGTACGATCGCGCACTGCTCCGCCGATCCGGATGAACTCCGTGGGCGTACCGGCATCGGTTCGCTGCCGGACGCGCAGCGTTCGCGTCAGCACCAGCGGCGTATCAATAACGACCTCGAGATCGACCGGCACGGTCACCACGTACAGCAGCGAGGCGCGCGGCGCCTGTTCGAGCGCGTTCCACACGTCGAGCAGACGCATACTTTCCTCGGCAGTGGCGATTTTAGTCGTCACCTGCGGTTCATCGGTCAGCGCCATCATCGCTGAACGCGCCGCTGGTCCGACCTCGGCGGAGGCAAGGGCGCGGCGCAGGTCGGGCAGCGTGGTGCGATCGCCAGCCCCGGCGAGCGCGGTGAAGCGCGCCTCTTCCGCAGCGTACCCCTCGCGCCCCGCGATGATTGCCATCGCCGCCGCCAGCGACGCCGGCGGCAACGACGAAAAACGCAGCAATGTGGCGAGCACGCGATAGATCAGCAAATGCTCGTCGTCGGCGACTGTGGTGAATGCCGTCACCATGTAGCGCAGATCGAAGCGGCGCGCTGGCATACGATACGATACGCCGCTTCCGCCGCGCATCACCGGCATGTTCGTCTGGCGCAGATCGACGTTCTCATCAATATCGAACAGATACAGATTGATCGTCGGGCGCACCAGCGAATGAACCCACTCCTTCGTCGGGCGCTCGAAGCGTATGTCGACCTCATCCGCCGGGATCAAGCCGCGGTTCAGGATCATATGGCGAATGGCAAGATGGACATCTGCAATCATCGTCTGTCACTTCCGGGAGGCAGCGCCGCCCGCCTGCGCGCGAAACACGATCAGGTTGCGCACCTGAATGAGCCAGCGCACCAAATTGCGGTAATCGTTTTCATCGCGGCAGGCGTCGATGGCCGCACGCACAATGCGCGCAATCTGCGGGAACCCGCGTTTCTCCAATTCTTCGACCAACTCTTCGGGCATGGCGCTGGCACGTTTCAGGCTGATCTCGTTCGCGGTCGTCAGCATGCGATTGAACATCGGCAGCGGCACGCCCGCCTCTTCGACCTGCAGCGCCATTGCTGCGCTGCCGATCCCCTGTAATACCAGCGGCAGCCGTCCCTCTTCATCGCGCAGCCCTTCGGCAAACAGCCCGGTCAGATCGAGGTCGAGCTGCTCCTGGCGCGTGTAGTCGCGGTGCGGATCGATTGGCATGGTTACTCCTCGCTATCAGCACGCCTACGGCGTCGCGGGTTGCGGCTGCGCCGCCAGCACAGCCGATGGCACGTCGATGGCGGTCAACATTGTGTGCCCGCTCGGCAGGTTCAACGTGCTGTCCTTGAAATCTTGCTCGGTGCGCCAGACGGTATCGCCGGTGGCGACGTCGTGAATCTGGATGCGGTTGCCGCTGATGGCCATTGCCATCACATAGTGCGCTGTATCGCCAACGCTGCCGCCAACAACGATTGGCACGAAAATCCCTGCGGTCAGATTGGTTCTCAGCACATCGAGCGCCGCATCGAGCGTAATCTGTGTGCCAACGATACGTGTCTGATAGGTGACCCCGGTCGCACCGGCGAGCGCATTCATTTCCGCCTCGACCCACGCGCCGCCGGTGGGCTGGGTGCGATCGGTCGCCGGATTGCCGGTTCCCGTCGCGGCATGCGTGTCGAGGATCGCTCTTTGCTCGCCGGCAAGCATCTGATTGGGAATGGTGTCCGGGGCGCTAACGGCATGTTCCGATGCCTGTTCAATCGGTCCGGCGGAGCGCAACGCCAGTGCATAGATCGGGTCGGCAGAGGCGCGGATGACCTGCACCGACGTGGGACCGCAACTGTTGCCGTACTGCTGAATAATACCGCGCTCGACGCCATCCGCTTCGTTCAGGTCCACCACATTCAGGTTACGCAACAACCAGTTGTCGCTCAGTCCGCGGATCGTGGCGGCAAACTCGGCGATGTCGCTCAGTGAACGGCTCGCTGCCAGCGCCTTGCACAGAAACGCGCGTTCCATCTTGGAGCCAGCGCTCTGCAGCAGCGCCCGGAAGGCGGTGTACTCATCGTCGGAAAGCGCCGCGACCGCCGGTTCGATCCGCTGCGCCTGGTACACCGTCAACACGCCGGGCTGAATATGAGCAGCAATCATCGCACGGTCTTCATTCGTCCAGCGTTCCACCGGCTGCGGCTGCGGTCCGGGCGGTTGCGGCTGTGGTCCGGGCGGTTGCGGCTGCGGTCCCGGCGCTCCCGACTCCAGCGCGCCCCAGGTCAACGGTCCAATAATGCCGTCGGGCGCAAGACCGCGACTCTGCTGAAACGCAATCGTCGCCTGGCGCGTTTTTGGTCCAAAGATGCCGTCCACCGCCAGCGGCGGCGCTGCGCCGTGCTGGTTGAGCAACTGCTGCGCATCGGCGACGTCCTGTCCCCGGCTGCCGTAGCTGATCATGCGTCGTCCGCCGCCGCCCTGCGAACCGCTGGAGGAGGGGGTCTGCATATTGCTGGGAAGACCCAGATTCGCACCACTGCCGTGCAGATCAGGCGGCGTCTGGCGCTGCACTCGCGCCGCCCCGCCGGTCTGCTGGATGGTGTGGGTCAATTCGTGCGCCAGCAGCGCGCGCCCGGCATCGCTGCCTGGCTGATACTGCCCCGGCGCAACCGCGATGTCATTGCCGACGGTGAACGCCAGGGCGTCGAGCGACCGCGCGACG